>JADFPY010000178.1 GCA_022562085.1 candidate division KSB1 bacterium
AATATTAATTAAGGAATTGTGCTTGTTAATTGTCGATTGAATTCAACTTAGATAATTTATCAAACTCTTCCGTTTGACTTTGAATTGTGTGGGCCCAATCGCTTACTTCTTTTACTACCGCAAAAGACATATGACCTTTTATTGAATGGTGAAGTTCTTGAACTCCTTTTTTAACATCCTTATCGCGCAAGTCAAGGTTAAGTCACTTAGAAGCGCTGGTATTTCAATATCTTCTAGAAGTATTTTACTTCAAAGTCATTTAATAATAATTGATGTTTTTAGCAAAATCAAGAAAAAATCGCCTGAATCGAGAAAAAGTTAGACCACTCGAAGAACGATATTAAATCCCTCTTGAATTTCAATTGTAAATTTGTTATTATGTGCCATGCTTAAAAAACTCGATCACATCGGAATTGCGGTAGATAACCTGGAGGCTTCAGTAAAAAAATACGAACAAATTACCGGTAAAAAGTCGGGCGGGAAAGAAGTGGTGGACGAGCAGAAAGTGGCTACGGTTTTTTTCCCCCTCGGCGAAACCCGGCTCGAACGTTAGGGTGATGCCGAAGCGGGAGTTGATTTTATTTCAGCGGGTGCCTTAACCCATTCGGTGCTGGCTCTGGACTTGTCGCTCTTGGTTAAGATGCTTGAATGTAGAGCACCAAATCCATTTTCAGAGGCACTCAGGCAGTAAGGGCGTGCAACGACTGGTTCTGTGCTTTTTTGATTATGCAAATACCAGACGATGGCCTTTAGGCACTGGGATTGGGTCGTTGAATTCTTTTGCTGTTTGAATCCAAAGCTCTACGGCTGACCTTATATTGGCCAAAGCTGCTTCGTGAGTGTCTCCATGGGCCAGACAACCAGGAAGCTCTGGTACTTCAGAAATAAATGCTTTGTCCTCCTCACTCCAATAAATAATGATTTCATACTTATCCATTATAATTTGCCTCCAAGCTTATATTTGAGAATTACATTTCGTACTTGACGAACTTGATATGGCTTTGCCTTATTTCCATCTTTTTGTAAGTTGATTTTCTCTTTTACACCTGCCATTCGAAAAATATGATGACTTGCTTTTGTTCTCTCTTCGAATCCAAGACCAAGTAGAAGGTAACACAAGTCCTTAAATGCGATATTTGCATCACTTGTACCACGCAAAATTTGGAGTAGAAGTTTCTCTGCTTTGCTCATAACGCCAATTTATATTACACTCACGATTTATGCAACTCTGTTTTCAAACACAGAACAAGATGCTCATGGCTTCATCCTTGTGTTTTTACTTCGGAGCCATTTGAAAATAATTGATGTTTCTAGCAAAATCAAGAAAAAATCGCCTGAATCGAGAAAAAGTTAGTCCACACAAAAAATGACATTAAATCCCTCTTGAATTTCAATTGCAAATTTGCTATTATGTGGTGCCATGCTAAAGAAACTCGATCACATCGGAATTGCGGTAGCTGATCTGGAGGCCTCAGTTAAAAAATACCAACAAATTACCGGTAAAAAGTCGGGCGGGAAAGAAGTGGTGGCCGAGCAGAAAGTGGCTACAGTTTTTTTCCCCCTCGGCGAAACCCGGCTTGAGCTGTTAAAAGGCACTCAGCCGGATTCGCCCATTTCAAAGTTTATTGAAAAACGCGGCGAAGGCATTCACCACATTTGCTTTGAGGTAGAGAATTTAGCTCAGTCAAAAACAGACATGTCCAAAACGGGTCTGCAGTTTATAGAAAATATTTCCGAGGCCGGCGCCGCCGGCTCAAAAGTCGCATTTATTCATCCAAAAAGTACCGGTGGCATTCTGATTGAGCTGGTAGAATACCCAAAAGGAGACGCGGTTTAGTGTCTCAGTATAAATTGGTACAATTGCGGACAACACAATTTATGATCTCCATAAAAACGAAAAGCGAGGAGCCCTTCGGCTGCGCTCAGGACAGGCTCCGAGGGAAGAGCGACCCAGATGCAAGCTCGCTCATCGCTCATCAAGTTCCTCAGGTGCGACCAGGGCTCCATAAAAAGTACTCCAATGATGAAACGGTGTACTAGAAAATGACCTCTGCTCAATCGCCGCAAGAGAAGCTAAACACTCTCCCCAAAAAGCCCGGTTGTTATTTATTCAAAGACAAGAATAATAAAATCATTTACATTGGCAAAGCCAAGGTCCTGCGAACTCGCGTGCGCTCGTATTTCCAGGACAGCAGGTTTGAGGGGCCAAAAATTGAGAGACTGAAGACCAGGATTGCTGATTTCGAAACGATTGTCACGGATTCGGAGACGGAAGCGCTGATCCTCGAAATGAATTTAATCAAAGAATATAAACCCCGTTACAACATCAACCTGAAAGACGATAAAAGTTATCCGTACATCCGGGTGACCAAAGAACGTTTTCCCAGAATTTTTCCCACCCGTACAATTATTCGAGACGGTTCGCGCTATTTTGGGCCGTACACGGACGTCCGCTCGATGCGAAATTTGTTGAAATCGGTGAAGCGCATTTTCCCGATCCGGAGCTGCAACTACGATTTGACCGAAGCGGTGGTGGCAAAGAAAAAATACAAGCTTTGCCTGGATTACTATATTAAAAAATGTGACGGTCCCTGTGAAGGCCTGGTGGGGGAGGAAGAGTATAATTCCATGGTCGAACGAATCGTCAATTTCATCAACGGCAAAAATAACCAGGTGGTTCGGGAGCTGCAGGAGAAGATGTGGAAATTGTCGGCTGCGCAAAGATATGAAGAGGCGGCGCGGTTTCGTGAGCAAGTGCAATCGATTCAGAATTTTCAATATAAACAAAAAGTTGTCACCGACGAGGACCTGGATAGAGATATCGTTGCAGTCGCAGTAGATGATGACGATGCTTGCGGCGTCGTCTTTAAAGTTCGTGACGGGAAGATCCTGGGCCGGCAGCACTTCTTTTTAAACGGGGTCGCTGAAGAAGCTTTTGAGTCTGTTGTGACTTCGTTTTTGAAACAATTCTATTTAAAATCTGATTTTGTTCCGGAAGAAATCCTTTTACCGACTGAAGTGGAAGACGCAGATGAGGTCAAGCAGTGGCTGTCTGAAGAAAGAGAAAAGGCCGTTAAACTGTTGAACCCAAAAAAAGGCCAGAAAGCCAAGCTTGTTAAAATGGCTCTAAAAAACGCCCGGCTTCTGCTTGAGGAGTTAAAACTTGAAAAGCTAAAAGCCAAAGACTTTATTGCTCACAGTGTAAAAGCTTTGCAGCGAGACTTGCGACTGAAGGACCCGCCGCTGAGAATTGAATGTTTCGATATTTCAAATATTCAGGGAACAGACCCGGTAGCATCGATGGTTACTTTTGTGAACGGCAGGCCGAAAAAAAGCGATTACCGGAAGTTCAAAATACGAGTAAAGGAAACCCCTGACGATTTTGCCATGATGGCCGAGGCCGTTGAAAGAAGATACCGCGGTTCGCTTGCGAATAAATTAGATTCCCCGGATCTAATTTTAGTGGATGGCGGAAAAGGCCAGTTGTCGGCTGCAGAGCAGGTTCTAAGTAAATTAAACAAAACGGGCCAACCCATTGCAGCGCTGGCCAAGCGACTTGATGAAGTCTTCGTTCCTGGCGCCTCAGAGGCGCAAAATATTCCCAAAACCTCATCCGGTCTCAAGCTGCTGCAGCAAATTCGAGACGAAGCACATCGATTTGCCGTTACTTATCACAGAACTTTGCGTAAGAAACGTACAATCCAATCGGAGCTGGACACGGTTCCCGGGGTTGGCCCCAACAGAAGAGCTGCTTTAGTCAAGTATTTTGGCTCGGTTAAAAACGTAAAAGAAGCGACCGTTGACGAATTGGCAGCGGTTGAAGGCATTCCTGTCGATGTTGCAGAGCGCATCTGGAAGCATTTTCATTTTATGAAGAAGGCAGTATGAAAAACACAGTGTTCAGGTTTTCAGGTGTTAAAGTAGCAGAACTCGCCAGAGTTCTCGGCTTGTCCAACCCGAAGTGTGGCCACTTCGGCACCATCACTAATTTTCGACACCATCCGTCTATGGTTTTTGTAATATTCCTTTTACTGCCATTGAACCTGCTTGCTTTTGGCGGCAAAAAATACGATCCCACCACACTGGTTTATCCATCATTTTTGCACACAATGGGGATACGCAAGGCCACAAAAATGCATTTGATGATTTATACCGCAAATAGAGTGAAAGTCAAAAACCCCCAGGGCCTGGCAGTTGTTCGCTTAAATTCCTGGGAGGATCCAAAAGACAAAAATGACGATGATGACGTCACCGGATATGGGGTTAATTCAGGCATAAACGTCATCGTGTATAATAAATCCATGAGCTCGCTGGGTTTTTATGGATTAAATGAAAGCGGCGAAAGAAAACTTAATAAACCCACTGCGGTGGCAGCGAACGAACTCGGGGATGTTTATGTCGCAGATACCGGCAACCATAGAATCGTTCGGTTTTTTAACCCGAAAGCGAATCTTAAATTCCTTCGCGCAATTGGCGGTGAAGGCACAATACCCGGAAGATTCAAGTCTCCCCGGGGCCTGGCGATGGATTCAAATCATATGGTCTACGTGGCCGATACAGGAAACCACAGAATACAGGTAATTCGTCCTGACGACCAGCTTCATTTATGGTTTGGAGATCAAGGGATTGAGGACGGCGAGCTCTGGCATCCCGCCGGATTAGCCGTAACCAATGGAAAAGGGCGCTGGTCTTTTTATAAAGACAGCTTTATTGTGCTCGTCGATTTGGACGGAACGCGTATACAAAAATTCAGTTTAGAAGGCGAATTTATGAAAGCCATTCGTTTGCAGGATTTTGGCTTTGAAAGCGGGCAATTGCTTTATATGGCCATAGATTACTATAGCAATATTTGGGTCACCGATTTTGCCAATCACTGCATTCACAAATTTGATCGAAATCTAAATTACTTGACTTCATTTGGCAGAAAGGGTGGAGGAAAGAAGGAGTTCTTTGAGCCGCGGGGAATTGCTATTTACAAGAGATTTGGCCAGGTTTTTATTGTCGAGAAAGAGGCGGCGCAATACTACTGGGTGGGCACAGACATTTTAGATCTGGAGAGTAACCGGTTAGCTGACAAAGGAGTGGTTGAGCTCAATTTTACTTTAACAGAACCGACATTCATGACCTTAAAAGTCGAGGGGAAGGGCCTTAAGAGCAAAACTATTTTTGAAAAGAGGAAATATTTCACCGGGCCACGAAAAATTTACCTCGATGGAAATTGGAATGTCGTTGCTAATTCGAAAATTGAAAATCTTCGTCATCATGGAAATTCTTTGAATTCTAAATTTGCTAGAGTAGAGCCTGGAAAATATAAATTCAAAATAAAGGTGGAATCGACTTATTCATCTTATAAATATTTTTCTAAAGAAGTTGAAACTTCGATTTTAATTAACTAATTTAGGCCATGCCAGAACCGGAAGTCAACTTAGAATTAGCACAAGACCACGGCCTTTCAGAAGAAGAATACAAGCGCATTCTCGAGATACTGGGAAGGACGCCCACTTTTACCGAACTTGGGATTTTTTCGGTCATGTGGTCGGAACATTGCAGTTACAAGAACTCCATTGCTCTACTGAAAACATTTCCCAAGGAAAGTGAGCACCTTCTCGTTCAGCCTGGGGAAGAAAATGCCGGCCTTGTTGACATCGGTGGGGGTCTGGCGGTGGCGTTTAAGATTGAAAGTCACAATCACCCGTCGGCGGTGGAGCCGTACCAGGGTGCGGCTACCGGAGTTGGCGGCATTATGCGCGATATTTTTGCCATGGGCGCTCGTCCGATCGCTGCCTTGAATTCTCTTCGCTTCGGCTCTTTAGATGATGCCCGGGTCCGTTATTTGTTCAACGGTGTAGTAAAAGGAATTGGTGACTATGGGAACTGTTTCGGCGTGCCGACTGTTGCCGGTGAGGTTTATTTTGATGACAGCTATGAGGGTAACCCGCTGGTAAATTGTATGGCAGTTGGAATCGTGAAGCACGATCAGTATGCAAGCGCAATTGCGAAAGGAGCCGGCGCCCAGGTGATCATCGTAGGCTCTTCCACGGGACGGGATGGCATTCATGGGGCCACTTTCGCCTCCGAGGAAATCAGCGAGGAATCAGAACAGCGCAGGTCGCAAGTTCAAGTGGGCGATCCATTTACTGAAAAGCTGCTTCTTGAAGCGACCCTCGAAATGATAAATGAAGATCTCATTGTCGGTGTTCAGGACATGGGTGCCGCCGGTATTACTTGCTCAACAAGTGAAATGTCCGCGAAAGGGGAAAGCGGCATGGAAATCGATTTGGATCAAGTGCCCCTGCGTGAAAAAGGCATGACCCCTTATGAAATCCTGCTTTCCGAGTCTCAGGAGCGTATGCTGGTTGTGGCTAAAAACGGTAAAGAACAGGCGATACATGACATTTGTCAGAAATGGGATCTCAATTCCGCTGTCATTGGTCAGGTCAGTGATGCGCCCAACCTGAAAGTTACTCGTAATGGTAAAACAGTTGCAGAAATTCCGGCAGAGACTTTAGTGCTGGGCGGAGGCGCGCCCGTTTATGAAAGAGAAGCCCGAAAACCGGACTACATAGATGAGCTTCATGCTTTTGATTTAAATTCCCTTCCTCAGCCCAATGACTTGACCGCGGTTTTAAAGGACCTTCTGGCTTCTCCGAATATTGCCAGCAAAGAATGGGTCATTCAGCAGTATGATCACATGGTGCGTTCAAATACGGTTGTCCTGCCCGGCTCCGATGCCGCCGTTGTAAGAATCAAAGGTACCAACAAAGCCTTAGCCATGAAAACCGACTGCAATGGCAGGTATGTTTATTTGAATCCCGGAATGGGCGGAAGAATCGCCGTGGCTGAATCTGCCCGAAATGTGGTTTGCTCCGGCGCAAAGCCGATAGCAATTACTAACTGCCTGAACTTCGGCAATCCATACAAGCCCGATATTTACTGGCAATTCAAGGAAGCGATTGCCGGCATAGGCGAAGCCTGTCGGGCCCTTGAAACGCCGGTTACTGGCGGTAATGTTAGTTTTTACAATGAAAATCCCGAAGGCGCAGTTTACCCAACCCCGGTCATTGGCATGCTCGGCCTCATTGAAGACCTCGAGCATGTAACCACAGCCTGGTTTAAAAATGAAGGCGATGTGATTGTGCTCCTGGGCGAAAACAGGGGGGAAGTCGGGGGCAGCGAATACTTAAAAGTGCAGTTTAAGCAAATCGCCGGCGACTGTCCACAATTGGATCTCGATTTCGAAAAGCGACTCCAAAAGACCTGTTTGGAAGCCATCAAAAATAACCTGGTTGAATCGGCTCACGATGTGTCTGAAGGCGGACTCGCTGCTGCATTAGCCGAATGCTGTTTTTTAAATCCAAAAACTAATTTTGGCGCAACCGTAAATGTTGAAATTAAGCATCGACCTGACTTTGGATTGTTTGGAGAAGATCAATCGCGGATTGTGCTTTCTCTTAAAGAAAATTCCATAACCCCGCTTTATGAAATTTTCAAGAGATGTCAAATTCCAATGAAGGTGATTGGCAGGGTTGGTGGTTCTTCTTTGGTCATAAACGATTTAATTCACACTCCGATATCTAAGCTGGAGTCTATTTACCGAAATTCCATCCGAAACAAAATTGAGAATTAAAACTTAAAATGTACAAATCACCTGAAGAAATAAATGTCGTTTCAATTAACGAAGAAGAGCTTTCAATTCAACGAATTGTTGCTGTGGCACGTTACCTCACACGGGTTCAATTGTTCAAGGGGCCGAAGCGTAAAAAAGTAGAAAACGTCAGGGAATACGTTGAGGAAAACTGGTTAGGCGAGGACTCACCCCCTTTATATGGTTTCAATACTGGAATCGGTTCTCTTAAAAACGTTAGTATTTCGCATGAAAAATTAGCACAATTTCAAGAAAACTATATCAAATCCCACAGCGTTGGTGTTGGTGAACCTTTAGATGATGAGATAGTTCGAGGTGCAATGCTGATTCAAGTGAACTCGCTTGCTAAAGGTCATTCCGGGATTCGCCCGGTAATTATCGATAAGCTGATTGAAATGCTGAACAAGCAAGTGCACCCGGTCGTTCCTGGACAGGGCTCCCTGGGTGCCAGCGGTGACCTGGCTCCGCTTACTCATATTGCTTCGGTCTTGATCGGGGTAGATGAAGCAGAGATTTGGTTAGAGGGCAAAAAGGTTAAACTCCAAGAAATAAAAGATTCCACCGGGGTGATTAAGTTTAAACGTAATAACGAAGACGTGACCTTCCAGACAATTCCATTGGAAGGAAAAGAGGCGATAGCTCTTACCAACGCCACTGCGATTATGCTTGCTATTGCAGTTCATCTTATGCATGATGTCGATATTCTTCTTAAGAATGCCGATATCACTGCTGCATTAAGTCTTGAAGCCATGATGTGCGAGAAGGATGCATTTGCTCAGGAACTGCATCAATTGCGCCACCAGGAGGGACAAATCAAAACGTCCAGGAATATTCGCGCTCTTACCCAAGATAGCAAGCGTATGACCATCGAAGCTCGCCACGAATTTTTCAAAACAATAACAGAAGAGAAGTTAAAGCTACAACTTAAAAATACAGGCCTAGAAAATGATATAGCGACACTTTCGAGTTATAAATTTGATTATGAATTTGAAAAAATCCGTGTTCAGGACGCTTACTCGCTTAGGTGTGTTCCCCAGGTGCATGGGGCGTGCAAAGATGCCTATAATTATGTCAGAAAGATTGTAGAGCGTGAGATTAGGGCAGTTACTGATAATCCGCTTATCTTTGCCAAAAAAGACAGCCAAGGGTATGAGGTCAAAAGCGGTGGTAACTTCCACGGTGAGCCCCTGGCAATGGCTAT
>JADFPY010000179.1 GCA_022562085.1 candidate division KSB1 bacterium
CCAGCATGGCAACCGTGCCATCGTGTACGAAATCGGCGGCGCCGAGCATAGAGGACCATCCTTTCAATGTGGCAGATCCGATGGTCACGTCCTTTCTGGTGATCCAGGCAAGCGCTGTCGCCGCAAAGACAACGGCCACAAGCTTTTCTTGTATTAACATGGGTCCAAGCTTATTAAGCTGTTCACGAATCACTTGTCTACCCCCGGGAAAGCTTTTGTTACTTACCCTGAACGCAATCCTGGTCAGGACAATCCAGCATATCGGCAAGAACAACAGGAGTAAAAGAGAGCCGACCATAAACCAGGTAAAGAAACTAATTTCGGGCGCTTCGGGATAGAGTTTTGAAAAAGCGCTGACGAAAACGATGTTTGGCGGCGTGCCGACAAGTGTTGAGATGCCGCCTATGCTGGCCGCATAAGCAATGCCAAGCATCAGGGCGGTTCTGAAATTTAATATGGAGTCGTCGGTAGCTGATTCACCGCCAACCCGACTCTCCATTAAGTGAAGAATGACCGCCAGACCAATCGGATACAGCATCATGGTTGTAGCGGTGTTTGAAATCCACATGGACAAGAAAGCCGTTGCCACCATAAAACCAAGAATGATCCGTCGTGGGCTTGTACCGATACCCCAGATGAGATAGAGCGCGATGCGGCGATGCAATCCCCATTTTTGCATAGTGATTGCGATAAAAAATCCTCCCATAAAAAGAAATACGTTGCTGTTGGCGTAACTCGCTGCCACATCCCCAAAGCCAATCACACCCAAGAAAGGAAATAAGATCAAAGGTAAAAGGGCCGTCACAGGAATGGGAATGGATTCTGTCATCCAGAGAATTGCCATGATCGCGGCAATGGCAAAAACGCGCCAACCTGCAACGGATAAGCCCGCAGGTGCCGGCAGCAGCAGCAAAATGATGAAAAGCGGCAAAGTGATTACAAAACCGATTATTTGACGCTTTGAATAGTTTTCGGATTTGTTTTGCATAGAACCGTTCTGTTTTTGAATGAATAAGCCGAGCTGTGAGTTCGGAGTTCAGCCTTTAGGCTGTCATATCTGCAATGCAAAACACGCTAAAGCGTGAACTCCAAACATTCAATCCCTACAAAGATTTTTGAAACGGAGCACTAAGGTTAGTTTTTGACACTTGCGGGGGCTTGAGGTTTCATAAATAAGTATCAAAATCCCGAGTAGCTTCCTTCAAGTTTGGACGCGGCGTCTCTATCAACCAGGACAGTCGCAAATTGATGGAGCTGTACAATTGTCGCCGGGTACTTTGCCATGACAGGACCCTCAACAGTAGCTTTTATTGCGTCCGCTTTTGCAGCACCGCTGGCCAATAAGAGGAGTTCATGGGCCTGCATGATTGTGCCCACCCCCATGGTAATGGCATACCTGGGTACCTCGTCTTTATTTTCAAAAAAACGGGCATTGTCCTCGCAGGTTTGATCGCTGAGGGTTTTTATCCGCGTTCTTGACCCCAGGGAAGATCCGGGCTCATTAAAAGCGATATGACCGTTTGCGCCAATTCCCAGAATTTGTAAGTCGATGCCGCCACACCCGTCAATTTTTTCTTCATACCATTGACAAAATTCTTCAATATTTTCCGCCATTCCCATTGGAATATGAACATGTCGTGGATCTACATTGATATGCTTAAACAAATTCTCCCACATGAAATAATGGTAGCTTTGTTCATGAGAGGGCGGCAGCCCAACATACTCGTCCAGGTTAAATGTAATGACTTTCGAAAAATCCAACCCTTCTTTTTTGTGCAACCGAATCAACTCTTTATACATCCCCAGGGGCGTACTTCCCGTTGCAAATCCAAGAACACAATCCGGCTTTCTACGGACCAGACTTGCAAATAGTTTTGCCGCCTCCCTGCTCATTTCTTCAAAATTGTCTTTTATAACAACTAACATTTACTTCTCCGGGTATCCTTGTTTTTCCAGCCAATATAGTAAATATGGAACATTATAAGCATGTGTCCAGCCGAAAACTCTTGAGCCTCCGTTAAGAGTCCAGTTAGGACGCCTGTCCGGTGCCTGCTCATTGGGGGGCATATGATCCACACTTTCAAGGGCATTAAACAGCTCAAGCTGGGTATGTGATCCATCAAAGAGGTTCGGATCGGAAAGTTTGTCCGTTTTCAGTAATTCGGCTCTTTTAACAGCTTCACGGAACAGGCTTGGTTCTCCAGATAATTTATATCCAAGTAACAAACTGTGAATAGTCGATAAAAACGATTCCATTCCGTGGTTGCGGGGCGGGACGTCGCGCAGCCATCGTGCATGACGTACAAGAGCTGTTTGAACCCTTTGTTCTCCGGTAAGCTGTAAGTATTTTCGTAAACCATGTGAGACATAGACCTGTGCATATCCATAGCGATCCAGCACGAGGCTGCCGCCCTGCGGCTGCTGCAAGCGCAACATTGTGTTCACTCGATCTTTTAACTCCTCAAGATATCGCTCATCCTTCGTTGCGTCATAGATCTCCGCCAGATTCCAGACAGACAGGTACAGGCGCCTTCCCCTTAAATCATGTTCACCCCAAATGTGCTTCAGGTAGGTTTCTGCGGTTAATTTGGCGACTTCCAATCCTCGGTGATATCCAGTCAGATAATAAGAGGCGATCCAACCCATCGTCCAGACATGGGCGCTGTATAACGTCCCCCAGTGCTGTCTGCCCTCGCGGGCGCCCATTCCAAGATAGGGGTTGCCCTGCGGCTGTTCCTTCTCCTTCCAGTAGTCGAGCGCGTAATTGGAATCGCCAATATATTCGGGATCGGCGGGCCAGTGAATATTATCTACATCCATGCTGTGGCGGCTGGCCGCTTCCGCTGAGAGGTAGATTTCTCGATCCCCGGTTCGCATAAAGTGCAGCCAGCGCATGTAATCCTGACCCGGCTCGTTATTATTCCAGAGAATCCAATCCATGTTGTAGTAGTATGTTTGCCTGTCACCATAGTCAAACATGCCGTACCAGGGTTCCCAGTTCTGGTTGAAAAGCATCCACTTGAACTTGTAGTCCAGCCCGCGCTCAAATTCAGGAAATTTCTCCGAAGCCGGTGCAAATGAACCATACACTTCACTATTTGCATACCACTCGGGTTCTGCATGGGCAACGGGTGGATCGAGGAAGTAGCGCATTTTATTCTCGATATCAGCGCGGCTCTCCCCGGCTTTGTGAAAGTTATAAACCAACTCCGTCGTCTTGGTTAATCCCTGGGCAAAATTACTGACCATGCCGCCGTCCAATTCACTGGAAAGACGGGCAAAACTCATCGGTTCCGCGTCGGGAGACCAGGAAAAAGCAGTCACTTCTTTTGCAGCAATATCCAGACTGATTTCTTTTGGGTATTCTTCGAAAAAACGGCGCATGCCAACGCTGATTCCCCAGCGTTGGTCAGAGATATCGATCCAACCATCAGCTTTAGAGGACTCAACCAGGGTTTCAGAATCCGAAGCAATCCTTGCGAAAAAACCATCGATTCTTTCTTCTGGTGTAGAATTCGGGACGGGTGGCATACGGGTCGGTTTTGGGCCAGACTGAATGATTGACAGCTCTTTTTGCGAGGCTACCAGGGTTTCGAAAAACTGCCGGTCTCCCGGCTGCCACCACTCGCCTTTGCGATAAGAGGTCAGATAATTCAGTTCACCCGACAATTTATAATCGAGAGAGAGACCGGCTGCAGCAATCCTGTCATTCGGTTGCGTCCAGCCCGGATCACCCACCAAAGTCTCTTCATCAATGATATTCTCTGACCCTGTGGCAATCAAGGCGTGTTCACCTTCAAAAGGCTTGTGTTTGTCGGGTTCTCCGGTATAGGTCAGTGTGTGCAACACACGAACATAAGACTTCCCGGCATAGGCATGTACCCTCAGCACAAATGGAGAGGGATTATTATCGTCCCGCGAGTATTGATATTCACCTTCCGCTCTGATTATCATGTGCAGGGGACCGGAGCCCTTCTCAATCCAATTTCTTTTGATCACCGCCTTTGATTTATCGAGTCCGATATCGTCGAGGATATCGAGGAATGAACCTCGCCCTTCTGGCCCTTCGGCTATGATGTCATTTTCATCAAATCCATCTCCGGCCAGATCGAGTTCCACTTTGTCCAAAAAGCCGTTACCTTTCTTGTTTATTCGGAAACGAAGCGGTCCCGTGGAGATTGTAATATAACCCCTTGCGCGCTGGTTATTGTTTACCGCAATCCTTTCACTCGGTATCGGGGCGCGAACAACGTTCTTTCCATACTCCAGGAAATACCGATCTGAATTCTCGCAAAAGAAGAACACCCAAATCCATTTGATGCTTTCATCAGCCGGCATCCAGGTGGTGACTTCGGTAATTTGAGAAGGGATCTCTTTACCTTTTGCATTTAAAACGCGAACATGGTCGGGCGAATGCAAGACACCTTTCGGAAAGGGGATTCCCAGGGTCAAAGGCGCTCCTGCAATGGGCTGATTCACCTGCAGACGAAGCCTTGACTGAGCCAATGAAGATCCGACAAATGCAAGCAACGGGATTATTACAATTATTTGGAGCAATTTTTTCATGTTGGGGAATATCTCCTTCTATGCCTTTTCTATCTACACTGATTGTGTCGGAGTTAAGCGTAGCGGTCTCCGACACATATGCGTTGCCCTATTTATTCAGTGTCCCCGGTGTCTCGGTGGTGGATTTTTCTCAATACTTCAGGCAAATCAACTTCAGGCCCTTTCAGCATCATAATAAAGGGCAGCCGCTCCCAATATTGCTATATGGTCAAGTTCTGAGACTTCGATCTTCAAACGTTTGATCGAATTCGAATACGTGAAAGATTCTATAGACTCCCACATGGATTGCTCGAAAAATCGCAGGGCTTTCCGAACGGAGCCGCCTAAGATAATTATCTCCGGGTCGTATGCATGAAGAATCGTCTTAATACCATTCCCCAAATGGCGGCCGTACTCTGTCCACACTTTCAAAGCTTCTTCTTCATCCCGCACGGCTCGCTGAAAAACCTCCTCGCCGGTTTGCTGAAAATTCCTGGTGAAGAATTGGCCGCTGCAGTAGTGCTCATAAATACTGTCCAGATAAGGAATCATGCCGAATTCCCCGGCTCCGCAATTTACCCCGGCATATGACTTGCCATCGACGATGACACCGCCCCCGAATCCAGTCCCCAGAATAAGTCCAATTATCGATTGATATCCCACGCCCTTGCCGAAATATTTTTCGCCCAGTGCAAAACAATTGGCGTCATTATTTACAAACGTTGGGGTAGAATACCTTTCTTGCATTATGGACTTAATAGGCACTTCCTTCCAGGATGGTATATTCTGCACATCATAAACGATGCCTTTTTCAATATCCACGACACTCGGGACGCCTATACCGATGCCGTCAAGGTTTTCAGGCTTTGACTCATCTATTAACCCGCAGATCTGAGCCAGGACTTCATCCACTGAACCATTTGGATTTATTTTTATTGAGGACACCTGCCCGAGCTGTTGATTTCGTACTAACCCCGCACGGGCGTTGGTACCGCCTAAATCAAGTCCTAATATATTTTTCTCTTTCATTGCTCACAAACCCACAGATGATAGTCAAATTAATGGACTCAATCCTAACGCGGCCAAGCCGCAATCCAAAAGAGCAAAAGTGCACGCAAAGTCGCAGAGACGCAAAGAATACGCAAAGTTTTCTCGCCGTTTATTTTCGCCTGGAATTTTATGGCAAAAATCACTGCGTTTCTCGGACGTCAAAATTTTTTGGTTCGAAAGCTGAAATTCTCATTTTTTTTGTTTCTCTCAGCGGTATCTCTGCGCCTTGGCGTCTTTGCGTGATTTTTTTTTGCAAAAGAATACAAAAGTTTACCGACAATACTTTAACGGCAGAACGAGTGGCGTCGCGAAAGAGCATCCGTTCAATTTCCTTGTTAGTTGTTGGATAATATATCAGAAATAATTTTCAAATGATGTTTGTTGTGAATCTCTACAAATTTCAAAGCCTCATCTCTTTTCATAACGCCAAATGCAAAATGTTTCCACCAACAATCGCAATCTGATTCGGCTGCTTTTTGGGCTGACAGACTCGCTTCTGCCAGAAGCTCTCTTAACCCCGATTCAGTTGTTTGTTCATCAGGTATTGCTGCATCCGGGGTCTTGCCACGCCCACGGGGAATTATCCCGGTTAGAAATATGATCCGTCGCAAGAGACCCTTTTTTATCTTGCCAGTATATGGTTTTGAATTACTTAGTGCGCTACATATTCCCCTTGTTCCCAGGAGACAATGCTCTATTTGCATTCCTACTGACCACTTTGAAACCTTCTCATTCTTGACTGAACATCTTGGAATATAATTGTTCAGTTTATTTAAGGTCTGTAAATCCAGTGTCATTTACCTATTTTCTTCTAAGTAATTGTGTGTGTTTTTAATTAGATTCGGAATTAAATTCCACCCGGAATTACCGCGCTAACGACTTGAATGAGACCACTCTGTTGAATTTTGAAAAAAAGAGAGGCACGTGAAATCCTGCCCACTTTTTCGCGAAAACTCCGGTAGTCAAAAATCCTTTCCGTTTACACAGCAGATTCCTTTTTCCCAAATTCGACGGTTACATTTTTAATCAGGGGTTTAGCCCAGAATCCGATACTCAAGATGTACGCCATCGGGAGAAATAAAAACAGCATGCCATTTCTCAAACCCATGAGATCCCCAAGTCCACCGACAATCAGCGGCACGACGGCGCCACCAACAATGGCCGTGACCAGGATACCTGAAAAACTTCCATGGTGTTCTTCGACCGAATTGAGCGCCAGGGAAAATATAACCGGATACATGACAGAAGAAAAAAATCCAACCAAAGGGAAAGCAATTAATGCGACCGAACCCGACATAAACAGGGCTGCGGTTAAACTCATGATCGCCGCAATGGTGAATATAACCAGCACTATTTTGCTGTCGAGTAATTTCAACAACACGATACCTGCGATGCCGCCAATGGTCATAAGCCCCCAGAACCAGGCGACCGTTTTAGCGCCGGTTGTTTGGGGATCGTAGCCATGGTATTTGTTCAGGAATTCAGAGATCCAGTTTGCCACCCCCTGCTCAAGTCCTACATAAGTGAATATCCCCAGGAAAAACAAAATAACAGTTGGTTTCTTAAGCAATTCAAGATGAGTTTTTAAAGCGCCAACCTGGTCATCAGCTTTGCGTTCAACCTCAGGTATTCTTGAGATAAATATAACACCAACCATGAGCAAAGAAATAACCGCAAAAAGCCAATAAAGAGATATCCAGGGGATATTTTCAGGAACGACCTTTGATAATGTCGTGATCAGGATGTTTGAATCGGAGGATTTTTTCTCAAGATTAAGCACGAGATAGGAATATACCAGGGGACTGATGAAGGAAGCGGCGCCGAAAATCAATTGTGCTACCGTAGCATTGAATGCGAAGTGCTCTTCTCCCCCGGCCTCCCTCAACAAAGGGTTAATAGCTACCTGCAGCATGGCCATTCCCGAACCTATCAGAAACAGGGAAAAAACAGCAGTCAAATAACTTGGAAACAACGCCAAAATTAATGAGCCCAAAAACGCTATGGCGAAGGCGGCCACCATGACCGGTTTTTCCTGGAACTTCTCAATGAGCAACCCCGCCGGAATGGACATGACGCCGTAAGCAATAAAAAACGCAAATGGCAGCACCGCGACCAGCGTTAAGCTTAGTTTAAAATCATCGATAATCTCAGGGACGAGCGGGCCAATAATATTTGTTAAAAATGAGATAACAAAAAAGATGAGAAAAATAAGGCCGACAACATAATAGCTTCTTCGAATGGGTTTACCCTCCTTTTAACGTCAGATGTGAGACGTGAAACGTCAGACGAGCGTATTTTCGGTCAGGATTGATCTTACTGTTATTTTTTTATTTTTCACGTTTTTACGTTTTACGTTTCACTTCAGCATTGGAAACAATCGTCTGATTTCTTCATCACTGGGCTGCTTACCGTATTCACAAATTTCAAATGCCTCCGCATATTTTATATCCTTAGCTTTTTGAGCGCCATACCACTTTTCAAGCGACTTGCGGACTTCAGGCGATATGGAGGACCTGCCGCCCCATTTTTCCTTCAGCCATTCCTTTCGCTCAGCCGTACCCTTCGGCACTTCGGCCAGCCCACCCGATGTCCATGGCAGCCATTCGTAAAACTGGGAAACGTGTGCGTCCAGACCGTTCATTTTTTTATCAAAGGTTTTATCGATAGCAACTGCGATGTCAGGTCGAAATGGATTCGGCCGCTGGAAACCATCGCTCAGGTAGAGAAAAATTGGGTTTTTCTTTAGCGGCGGCGTATCCGGCGTGACATTCGGCACGATTACCAAATAGGCTGCATCCTGAACCAACTCGCCGGTATAACGGTGATCCGGGTGGTAGTCATTCGGCCGCGGCGAAAGCACGATGTCGGCATTCCAGTTACGAATCAGCCTGATGATCTGGTGCCGTACTTCCAGGCTGGGAACCAGTTCAGCATCATGATTATCCAAAGTAACATATTCGTCAATGCCTAAACGACGTCGGGATTCCTGGGCCTCGGCACGTCTGCGCCTGGCGAGTGCGCCACCGCCCTCCGTCTGATGTCCGGCGTCACCATTGGTGACCGCGACAAATTTTACTGCATGACCCATTTCAGCAAATAGCGCTGCGGTGCCGCCAGATTTTAAATCACAGTCATCCGGGTGTGCACCAATCACAATGACTCGAATCTTTCCATCATCCGAATCTTTGGCATTTTGCGGGAATGCTAAAGTAATGCAGCAGAGTGTTATTAT
>JADFPY010000180.1 GCA_022562085.1 candidate division KSB1 bacterium
ACGTTTCAGAAAAGCACAGGGAAATCGGGATCAAAGATCGGCTTGCCCCGTTGGATATATTATCCTACGGGGCTTGTCCGGGTTAGGGAACTTGAGTTGGCAACTCTACATTTTACGAGACAGCATTCTTGAGGTCTTGCTCGAGGACTCAAGAAGACAGAATTCTTGAGCCGGTGGAGACGAATAAAAAAAAGCTTGCTTATTGAGACGACCGGTCATATATTATGCTCGTTATGAAAACCCGCGAGGACAAAAAGCAGGAAATCATAAAAAAGGGCTCTGAAATTATGCACCGCAAGGGATACAACGCGACCGGTGTAAAAGATATTGTGGACGCCGCCGGCATTCCTAAAGGTTCTTTTTATAACTATTTCGAAAGTAAGGAAGATTTTGTCATTCAGGCTTTGCAGTATTCCGCAGATCATTGCAATACGGTCATGGGAGAAACCTTGAGAGACAGATCTCTGCCGCCTTTGCAACGCATTGAAAAATTCTACGAAGAAAGGATTATACAATTTACAGAATGCGATTTTACTTTGGGCTGTTTTGGCAGCAATCTCTGCATAGAAATGGGAGACATCAGCCTGCCGATTGGCGCTGCGACCGAAGCCTATTTTAAGCGATTGGAATCGGTGTTGTTATCCTGCCTTCAGGAAGCGCAAGATGCCGGAGATCTGGACAAAGAGAAAAACATCGATAAGCTAGCCCAGTTCATTTACAATAGTTGGAATGGCGCCGTTTTGAGGATGAAAGCCAGCCGCAGTCCGGAACCCCTAAATATTTTTAGGGAAATGCTTACAGAAGTTCTGTTCCGATGAGTGGTAAAAACGGAAAAGTTTTTTTGTCTGCTGCGAAGACGACCGGTCATCTTGTTCACCATAACTCACATCTAAATTTTCGAATTCTAAATGGTTTAAAAAAAACAACAAAACACTTACTTCTAAACAACTAACAAAAGGAGCAACTCATGGCAAGAAAACTGGAAAACAAAGTAGCGGTTATCACCGGGGGTAACAGTGGCATAGGTTTGTCCACAGCAAAATTATTTCAAGCCGAAGGAGCGAGAGTCGTCATCACGGGCCGGCGGCAAGATGTCGTTGATTCTGCGGTCAAGGAGATAGGAGGAGACAGCGTCGGCTTCACATCCGATGCTTCCAAACTTGATGATATTGTGACGCTTTATGACAATATAAAAGAAAGATTTGGCAAGATCGATGTCCTTTTCTTAAATGCCGGCATTGCCAAATTTGGCCCCTTCACCTCCGTTGATGAAGCTGCTTTTGATGAAATGCTAAATATTAACCTAAAGGGTTTGTTCTTCAATGTTCAAAAAGCTTTACACTTACTCAATGAAGGCGCTTCCGTAATTTTTACAACATCTATCGCCGACCAGAAAGGCTTTCCAGACACGAGTGTCTATTCCGCCACCAAGGCAGCCGTTCGATCTCTCGCAAGGACGCTTTCTGCGGAGCTGGTAGATAAGAAAATCAGGGTAAATGCCATAGCGCCAGGGCCCATTGATACACCCATCTTTGAAAAATTAGGCGTTCCGGCAGAGGCAGTAGGAGAAGTGAAAGAGGGATTTGCGAGCACAGTCCCCATGAAAAGGATGGGAAGTCCGGATGAGATCGCAAGAGCGGCGCTTTTTCTAGCATCTGATGATTCGTCATTTGTCCTGGGAATTGAATTGGTGGTTGATGGCGGCGTTGCTCAACTCTAGGTGTATTAATTGAATTGTTAAACCTTAGTTTAAACTCATTGTGTGCAGTAGCACTTGCAGTCTCAATATTGACAAGAACTTGCCGGAAGGTGAGTTTAATCAATTGAAGGAAAGAAAAATGTCATGAAACAAAAATAACTTGAACTTTCAAGATGAAGCCCTACCTAAAATGACTTCTACAATGAGCACTAAAAATAGGAGTTCAAATGAAAGAAACTAACAACCTTATATAGGCTATCCCGGGCTCTTAGAAAAACTAACAAAAACATTAATTCATCGGGAGAAATTGATAATGCGCCTGCAAAATAACCAGAAATTCCCACACATCGCGGCCAAAAGAGTTGGCGGCGGCGAAATGACAATCCCGGATGACTTACTGCAAGAGCAATGGAGCGTATTGCTTTTCTACCGGGGACATTGGTGAGCCTTTTGCAATCGGCAGTTGGCCGATTACCAAAGCAAGCTCGAGCAGTTTTCCAAGATCGGGACGCAGGTGGTGGCCCTGTCCGTGGATTCGGAACAAGACGCACAAAAAACAGCGCAACGCAATAAGCTGACATTTCCGGTTCTATACGAGCTCGACGCTCGTGAAATGGTCGCCACTATCGGCGCCTACATAAGTGAGAAGAAGCTCTATTTGCATGCAACGGGTTTTGTATTACGGCCGGATAAGACTATCGAATTGGCTGGCTACTCCAACGGCCCAATTAGTCGAATTACGGCAGACGATGCGATAGCTATGATCAGTTACTTGAGGCGGAACTCATAAGGAGCGTTTGGCTAGAAGTGTCATGAAAAGCACCTGCAGTTCTAATCTTCAACTATTAAATTGGCAGACGAACTATATGGCATCGAAAGCGCTGCTATTTTAAGAAAGTGACCTGGCAAGCTTCTAAAGCTTTTAGAGTCAACCTAACAGAAATTTACATGACTTTTACCAATTTTTGCATTCCAAAATGATAGCAAAAGCATTAATTTATCTCCATCAAATTTCAGTCTTTTTCTATATTTATATCAGGAAAGGAGGTGGGATTATGAAAAGGACGTAGTGTCTTGCCACTCGATGTCTTGTTTTTATTATTGAGACAAAGTTATCATGAAAGTTTACGTTTAACTTCAAACACAGAAAGGAACACTGAGATGAAACAGTTCAAATTTCTTATAATGATTTTTATGTTGGTTTTACTGCCAGGGGCAGGATTCAACACGATGGTTACGGCCCAGGAGATTCAATCAGCCGCAGCATTGGGCTTTAGTCCGGATGGCGTTTTGTTTGTAGGAGATAATGTTGGCGGTGCGATTTATGCATTTGACATGGGGAAAGGCACAGCGCCTGCTAAGCCCGCTCCAGTTAATGTTGAGAATATTGACGCAAGAGTGGCGAGTATTCTTGGAGTAGGCCCAGGAGCTATCGTAATCAACGACATGGCGGTGCATCCTGTTACCCGAGAAATCTACTTATCGGTTACTCGAGGTTACGGTTCAACTGCTCAGCCTGCTATTGTTAAGGTCGATGGAAATGGCAACCTGACCAACATCCGGCTTAGCGAAGTGAAGTACACCAAACAAACGCTGCACGATGTTCCGGATGGCAGTAAACACTTCCAGGCCAGAGGCATGATGGAAGCCCCGACTGCAAAAGACCTGGTCAAAGCTGAAGCGCCAATGCATACGCTGGCGATCATGGATATCGAGTATTACAAGGGTGAGATTTTTGTGGCTGGAATCTCCAACGAAGAATTTGCATCCACCTTGAGAAGAATTCCCTACCCGTTTTCCGGCAAATACGCTTCCAGCAAGATCAAAATGTGGCACATTGCTCATGATCATTACGAAACCAGGGCTCCCATCCGGGCGCTTGTTGCAAAAAACTTCAATGGCGCCGACTATCTGATCGCTGCGTATACCTGCAGTCCGGTTGTACTCATTCCCATAAAAGAACTGAAAGATGGCGCATCTGTTACGGGTAAGACCATCGGAGATATGGGAAATGGGCAGCCGCTCGATATGGTGCTGTTTAATCATCCGATGATGAAAAAAGAGTATTTGTTTGTCACCAATAATAGTCGAATGCCGCAAGTATTCCCTGTGGATGGCTTAGTGGATGCCAAAGAGTATAAGCCAGAGACCCTGGAGCCAGGCATGAAGATGGACGCAATGGGCGTCTTCCCCTATGGCCCGCTGGGCTATATGACAATGTTTGTCGGTTCTTCACTTCAGATTGACCTCTTGAACGAAATGTATTTTGTGTCCCTGACGCGGGATGCGCAAACAGGTAGTCTTGATTTGGAATCATTGATAACCATGTTTCCGGTAAAGCTTCACCGCTTAACTGCTGAGTATGATTTTCCCGGTGTAGCTCCTCCCGAAATGTAGTAGGGCTTGAAAATGAAGCAACCTTATTTTCATACTTTGCTGTTCGCGACTTTATTAGGATTGAACATTGGGGGATGCTCTCAAGCTCCCCCGGTGCTCATCGTGCCTGTGACCACAGGTGAGTCTGTCAGATTACAAGTGAAGCTCGATAAAACTTCGAGCAGCTTCGATTGGCAGCATTCGTTTGCAATTTATGTGGATGATGGCGGAACCTGTTGTGAAGGAAGATTGCCTATCCAGGGGATCTATCATTCAAACGCCGATGGGGCTACATTTGAGCCTGATTTTCCCTTTGCAGAAGGAACGACCTACCATGTAAGGCTAAAGTCAGATATTCTGGTGAACAACAAAAACCTATCCTTGAAGAAAGTTGTGCAAGATGGACAGGAATACTTTGAAACACAATTTACGCTTCCGGTAAGGCAACCGAGAAAGCCGGCAAAAGTGGTACGAATATACCCGAGTAGCGATGAACTACCCGCCAATTTGTTGCGATTCTATATTTACTTTTCATCTTCCATGCGCACCGGCTTCGCTCGAGATGCTCTAAAACTGGTTGCGGAAGATGGCCGGCAGGTTGAGGGTGCGCTGATGAATTTCAAGCAGGAGCTCTGGAGCCCGGATCAGAAGCGCCTGACTGTGCTTTTCGATCCGGGACGAATTAAGCGCGGTGTGAGCACAAACCTGGAAGTCGGCCCTGCGCTGCGGGCAGGAGAAAGCTACCGTCTTATTGTTGCTAGGGAGTGGGAAAATGCCCAGGGCGTCAAACTCGAGAGGGGCTATGAAAAGCGATTTCGAGTGAGTCCGGCCCTGCGTTCCGTTCCGGATCCATTGAAATGGCAGATGACGCTACCATCGTCAAACTCATTTGAAGAGCTCACTATCGAGTTTAAACGTCCTTTTGACCATGCGCTGCTAAGAAGAATGTTTGAGGTAAGAGATGACGAAGGAAATGCCGTTGCGGGCACAATCACTGTGGATAAAATGGAGACCCGCTGGCGTTTTAAACCCAGCAATCCGTGGCAGCACGGAGATTATGTCGTTGCTGTAGATGCTGCATTGGAAGACTTAGCCGGCAACAACTTGCAAGGCCTTTTGGATCGTCCGGTGGCAGAGGAATTGAGTGGCGCAACAAGCATTGATTTACCATTCAAGATTAACTGAGCTAATATTCATCATGCCAGCACCAAACGATAGCAGGGAATGCACCTCAAATTATCGAATTGGAAAAAGGGAAAACGTATGCATGGTGCGCATGTGGCAATTCCAAAAGTCAACCCTTTTGTTACGGATCGCATCAGGGGACAGACTTTACACCGGGTTGTTTTTAAGGCCGAGGGCGTCAAAGTTGCCTTATGCATGTGCAAAAGGACAAATGGTTCTCCATTTTGTGATCGGAGTCATGCCAATTTATAGTGTGTGATATAAATGAAAGGATCAAATGAACATTCCATACAGCTATTAACAAAAATAGGCTGATTTACATATGAAAGAAATTATTAAAAAATACACGAACAATGAAGTGACAATTGTATGGAAACCCGGTGTTTGCATCCATTCATTTGTTTGCATCAATACCCTGCCTAAAGTATACAATCCTGACGACAGGCCCTGGATTAAAATTGAAAATGCATCTACAGAGGAGTTGGTTAATCAAATAAAAAAATGCCCGTCAGGGGCATTAAGTTATTACATGAACTCTGAAGATAACCAGGAGGCCGAAAGCTTAGAAACTACCGTTGAAGTTCTTGAAAATGGCCCGCTTATAGTTTATGGCACATTGAATGTGACACATAAGGATGGAAAAAAGGAACTCAAAAATAAAACAACTGCATTTTGTCGATGTGGAGCTTCTGGTAATAAACCCTACTGCGATGGTTCTCACGTCAAGATCGATTTCAAGGGATAATATTAATACGATAATGGATAAAAAATAAAATGAAGACAGATAAAATTATTGCTGTAAAACCAATCGATTTCCCCTGGGAAACACAAGACCCTTTCTTGTTTTGTGCCTATCATAGAGATGAATACCCTAAAGGAAACGAGCAAATGGCTCCCGACACTTCACTTTTGAAAGGCAGGAATATCGGGCAGGATTTCACCATAAAAGACGGTTGGCGTATGTACCACGGCAGCACTATTCCCGGGTTTCCATACCACCCACATCGAGGTTTTGAAACCATAACAATTAACAAAGAAGGTGTCGTCGATCATTCGGATTCTTTGGGAGCAGCTGGACGATTTGGAGAAGGAGACGTGCAGTGGATGACGGCAGGTAAAGGGATTCAGCATTCGGAGATGTTTCCTCTGATTCATAAAGATAAAGAAAATCCGTTAGAAATGTTCCAGGTTTGGCTCAACCTGCCTAAAGCCAGCAAATTTGTAGAACCACACTTTAAGATGCTGTGGAAGGATTCTATTCCTGTGGTCACGGAAAAAGATAGTAACGGACAATCAACAGTGATTGATGTTATTGCCGGCAACCTTAAAGGTGTCCAGGCTCCCAAACCAACTCCTGATTCATGGGCTGCAAATTCTGATAATTTGGTAAGCGTTTTAACCATAAAAATGGCAGCCAATGCAAGATGGACGCTCCCCGCTGCTGCAGCAGAAGCGAATAGATCCCTCTATTTTTATCGTGGCAGTAAACTAACCCTCGAAGGTGAAACCATTAACGAGAATCATTTAGTCCATTTAAAAGCCAACGAAGAAGTTACTCTTGAAAACGGAGACCAGGAGGGTTATTTGTTAATGCTGCAAGGGAAACCCATAAACGAACCTGTTGCACAGCATGGTCCCTTTGTGATGAATACACAGGAAGAGATCCGTCAGGCAATGATGGATTACCAAAAAACGGAATTTGGCGGCTGGCCCTGGTCTGAGCGAGAGCAGGTTCATGATAGAAAAAAAGGCCGGTTTGCATTGCATGCCGATGGCAGGGAAGAAATTAAATAAGATCATTTGTTGACCTTCAAAATACTCGAACAAACAAAATAAAAAGATAAATAAAATTGACATAATTATACAATACGACTGAAACGGGCTACCGAAATCGGAAGGACCCCCAAATGCTAACTAACATAAAATATTTTTTATCTCTTCTATTGATCTTTGGTTTTTCTTTAGCTTCTTTTTCTCAGGAAAAGAATGAAGAAGGCAAAAAAGAGAAAGCGCCTGCTTACCAATTGTTTAGAGAATTGGAAAACTATTCTTACCTAAAAGAGGAATCGAACTTTGAAACGGATTTTTGGGACCCTATTAAGTTTATCCCATTCAATGCTTCCAAAAATATTTACCTAACGGTAGGCGGTGAATTTAGACCCAGGTTCGAATATTTCAACAATAACAACTGGGGAGAAACAGCAGAAAAAAATGATGCCTTTTATTCACAAAGGTTGGCGCTTTACAGTTCCTTGTCTCTTGCAAAATATGTGCGCCTATATGGAGAGATCTATCATGGTATACTAAGTAAGGAAGAAAAGGTATTTGCTGAAGATGATAATGTCGATCTCTTTCAAGGGTTTTTGGATATTAATTTACCGCTTAAAGACAATAAGCTTACCTTTCGTCTTGGCAGACAGGAAATGGCTTTTGGCGCTACCAGACTGGTAGGCATTCGGGAAGGACCCAACCTAAGAAGAAGTTTTGATGCGGCCAGAGCAATCTACAAATCGGATAACCTCGAAATCGAAGGTTTTTATGGAACAGAAATCATTGTTGACCCGGGAAACGGCGCTTTTGAAAACAAAAGGGATGACCACATGGATTTCTACGGCATCTATAGCCGCATCAATCACATAGGAAGACTCCCCGGCCAGACTGAACTTTATTATTTCGGTTTTGAGATTGATCAAGCCATTTTCAATGATGGAACAGGCGCTGAAATCAGACACACACTGGGTATAAGAAGGCATGGAAAAGTTGGAAAGCATGTGTTGTTTAATACAGAGATTATGTATCAATTCGGAACTTTTGCTGATAAAGATATTAATGCCTGGGCTGTTGAACTCGATTATCACTATTCATTCCTGAAAACAGAGCATTTAAAAAGTGTTGGGTTTAAACTGGATTACATCAGCGGTGATAGATCGGCTGGTGATGATAAACTACAAACCTTTAATCCATTATTTACTAACCCCGCTTATTTTGGACTCTTAGCTGTTATAACGCCAGTCAACCTGATGGATATTCACCCCTCATCAAAATGGAAATTAGGTGAAAATATAGAATTTAGTTTTGACTGGGATTTCTTTTGGAGAGCTAGTAAAAGCGATGGGTTGTACAGCCCTCCAAGATTTTTGAATAGAGATGGGCAAAGTGCAAATTCAAGATTTATTGGACATATGCCTGGTATAGTATTGGGTTATAAAGTTAGTCGCCATATTAAATGGAGTGTGGATGCCTCTTATTTTATATCGGGAGATTTCATCAAGGAAACCGGGGAGAGTGAAAACATATTTCACTTTGCTACTACCACATCATATAAATTTTGATTCTAAGAATAAACAACTTACTCAGTAGTAGAAAGTAATGAAGAATGCCATATTAATAGTACGTATTTTGTTGTGAGCAATGTTAATCGTATTTGTTTAAACAACTTTTTACAACTCAGCCCATGGGAAATCCTGCTCCGGAGATGGGCGCAATATTATTGCCAAGAACAGATGCTAAAGGACCCTTATGTTTTTTTCGTTCTTGAATAATTT
>JADFPY010000181.1 GCA_022562085.1 candidate division KSB1 bacterium
CCCTCCCGTATTATTATGACTATAATTACTATGGTTATAAATACGAAAAATAGTTACATAGGGAGTTTCTCAAAAACAGAAAAAGCGGCAAATGAGAAAATCTAAGTATCAGATTTATAGAATAAGATGATGGGCTTGGGAGACTTAATGGACATTCACGCACATTGATAGAGGGATGTATCCTCAACGAAAGCGGTTTTCATATCGAAATCAACGATTAAATCATCTTAGTTCAAGCATAATATTATTACAACTTAACAGTCTTGAATCTTAATCCTCTGCAAGAGATCTCGTCACTAAGGGTGGCAATTGATGGTGTGCCCAATTATGGAAAGATATGTACAACCATTGAAAACACAAGTGTTTAATGAGAACTAGTTCCCTAAACGAGAAAGCATTGTTTTTTAATAGAATAACTTTGGCAATTTCTAAGACTTTTAACGCTCTCTTGCAACCACAAAGTTGTATGCTTTGATACTGCCGCACCTTAAGATTTGAAAGCTATTTTTATAAGCATAGAGTGCTAATTGGGGCGCGGTCATAAGCTCACGGTAGCTGTAATTTATCACGTCACCTAATAATTTGTAAAACATGCGTAATTGAAACTGGTTCCGCGTTGATGTCATAATAGCATAGCCCCCAGGTTTAAGAAATTGGCGGTGAAAGTGAAATGCAAGTGGCTTATACTTATCAGGGTAGTGCTCTATGAGCCCTGCGCTGATTACAATGTCGAATTCTCTACCAAACTTCAATTTTTGAATGTCACTCACTTCAAAATCTATGTCGAATTCATCTTTAGTGGAGACATTCCAATATCCTGTTTTTGGGTCCTTCCCTAAAAAAGGATATCTTTCTGGAAATTTGCCAAACCGATCGGTGTCAGCAAAATTATCATAATCGACCAGGATAGCGTGGGCGCCGGGATACATTGCCAGCAGCTGCATAGCATCGTAACCATCCCCAGCGCCCAGTAATAAGATATTAGGGCGATTGACGTCAAGGCCTTCAAAAACAGCACGTTTACCACGAGGATCCCATAAAGCATCCTCTTTTTGGTGGAGATGCGTCCAAATGTTAAATCGAATTGCTTCGCGTAGAGTTTGATCCGCCTGCTTTATCTTAAGGGTAAGCAAATTAATTAAGTATTTTTTCCTGACCTCAGCCCGCTTCTGAAATAAATCTGTAGTAAAAAGTTCATGGACTTTGCGATTAAAATGTTGCCATTGAGTGGGCACTGACATTTTTTTTCCATACTTCCTCTCCCAGTCTCTTTTACCTTTAGAAAAATTTTCGATCGACAAAGGTTTCCCTACATCCTTCCAGCTAAGCTTAGACCAGTCGTGATTGCTTTCATCGATAAAAATGTCCGGAGGTCGGGTACGGAGATCACTTCTATAGGTGGGGGTCAGTTCGCTCGTATCCAGTTCATAGGATTCGAGATACAAATCATCCAGTTTGGAGGAATGGTTATTCATGTTGTGCCTTGAACTACTCAGACTTATAGACTATAATGCAGGCCTCATGTTTTTAATTTGCGAAATAAAATCTCATTTTTTTTTTGTGCAAGATGATTGAATTCTTGTTCATCTTTTGAGGGTTTCCAACCGCATGCTATTTGGCCGGAAATTATGTTATAGTTCAAATTCTTCTCTTCCCTTAAGATATTCCCAATTGCATTTAGTTCCTCTGCGGACTTAACTACTATCTTATAATAAACGTCATCAACCAGCATAACTTTAATAATACCCTTACGCTTTTTGCTGTCCCAAAGAAGTGCATAATTTTTGATTTCTTTCCACATAATTATTCCCCCACGCATCTAGATCGAGGACTGTAAATTCCGTAATAACAATAAGGCAAAATTGTTTCAAAATGTCAAGTAGTTTTTAACCGGAGTGTTTTTAACGGATTGACTCATAAAAAAGGTAACCGAAGCAATTTGAAAATTATGTCGTTGCCTCATAATTTGTGTAACCCAAAAAAAAGAGGAGGGAAACATAATTATGGGCATCAACAAACTAAAGTGTTTCTATCCCAGAATTTAAGCAGCTCGACCCCTCTCATTTATAAAAACAACTGGCTTCTAAAATCAAACACATTATCAAAGATGTTAAAAAATTTAAATGAACAAAAACATTAGCCAAAATTAAACCCGTTGGGTTACATTTTATTTTGAGGCGGGTTAACCAGAGTGAGGTCTCCCATTTTTTTTATTGAAACATCCCGAAAAAAAAGAATAAAAATGTCCGCATTTTGAAAAGTGTGTGTGTAACTACAATTTAACGCAAAATGTATAACACACTAACACCGATGTATAACAGAACGGGGGTCGACAAAAAGGTTAAAGATTTTGTTGGCCACTTTAAATTCGATACGTCAAAATTTATGCGAACCCGAGTGTAGTTTGTTTCCAAAATTAATTAACCTTGTAGCAGAATTCATGGAATAGCATATCATTTACCTGAGGGAGGTAAAATGACTATAAATCTCAGCCCTGCAACGATCAAATCCAAGAGTTCTCTTTCTAAGCTATGGATAATTCATGAAGGTCTAGTTAAAACTGACTATTCGTCAGCGAAGAATCAGTCTGGAAATGTTAAGAGGTCCAAGCTCCTAAAACGCATATATTGCAAATATATTGTACCACACGTCTTTCTTGGGATCCTGATTTTTGTCCTACTTTTTATTCCCCGAAAGTTACTTGAATATACACATTTTTCAAAGGTTTTGCACTTGTCCAAAGAGATCGTTAAAAGATGCATTGATCTGATTGGCTCACTGATCGGTTTAATGCTGACTTCACTATTGTTTATCATTTTGCCGGTTCTGATCAAATTTGATTCAAAGGGTAGCATTTTGTATCAGCAATTCAGGACTGGCAAGAATCACAGAAAGCGGGAAAGACGGGCGATTTCGATATGTGTAGAAGTTGAAAGAAGAAAGATGAGTAGAAGAAATGCAGATTGTCTGGGGAAACCGTTCATGGTATACAAGTTTAGAAGCATGAAACAAAACGCCGAAAATAAGACCGGCCCGGTTTGGGAGATTGATGACGATCCCAGGGTTACAAAGCTTGGAAAGTTCCTGCGACCTTATCATTTAGATGAACTCCCGCAGTTTATCAATATTCTGAAGGGAGATATGAGTCTGGTGGGCCCCAGACCTGAAAGACCAGAATTTATTAGTCAACTAAAGGTTGCAATACCGCAGTATGAGCGAAGATTTGATGCTAAACCCGGGCTAACTGGCCCGGCACAGATTAGTTGTGGGTATGATCGTTCTATTGAAGGCGTAAATGAGAAACTTAAATATGATCTACAGTATATTGAGAGCAATGGGATAAAAACGGATTGCAAAATCATATGGGACACCGTAAAAAAGCTCTTTTCAAAACCTGATAATAGCAGTTAAACCAATTTTACGGTTTTATAAGTTCGATTTTGGCTTTCTTATTTAATTAATTAAGGATTACAAGAGCAAATCCGTCATTATCTGTGGGCTATAATGCTGATCTTAACGTGGATATTTATTAATGAAGTTCAAAGTGCTGACTATTTTATTTCCAATTTCAATATTCTGCAGTTTTTTAAGCTTTTCACAATTATATGCACAAAATGACAGGAATAGCAATAATTCTAAGAAGTTGTTAGTAGACTCCCAGCCACAGGGCGCCTATATAGAAATTGTCGGCAATTATAGTTTTATCGGAAGAACACCGTTTGTCATACCTTATTCACTCTTTGGGAAATACAAAATTAAAGCACGAAAAGAAGGTTACGAAGGATTTCGTGGTGATGTTAAGTTGGCTAAACGAGGGGCTAATCGTATAACAATTTATCTCAAAAAGAGGACATCGTTCAAATCGATGCTGAGGTCTACCGTCATACCCGGGTGGGGACAGTTTTATGGTCAAAATGCTCTAAAGGGTGTGTTACTGAGTTCTGGTCAGCTTGCTTTAGGTCTAGTTACTTTGATTGCGGTTAATAATTATAATGATGAAAAAAGAGAGTTTGAGCAAGCATACGATAGATTTAAAAAGGTAGAAATGAATTTTGAAGAGGCTGAAAGTGCTCATTTAATGGCAAAAAAGGAACAGAAGGAAGCCCGGAATGCACAAGACTTCAAAAATGCCATGATTTACACAACGATCGGATTTTGGATTTATAATATTTTTGATTCATTGCTTTTCTTCTCTAAAGGAAAATCACCTAAAAATAAATTTGGTAGAGCAGGTCAGTATCTGTCAGCTAATTTCTCAGACAATAAGATTATGTTCCATATGGAGTTAGGACTTTAGAAATGAGTTTTGGCGCCAAGTTATATGGTCTTCTCTTATTCACGGGTCTGTTGAATATTTATTGCAGCAATGATATCGGGCTTACTGAGTTCGATCAAAGCGTTTATCCCGGTCAACCCTCCTCACTTAAGATCTCGCTTGGAGACGGTGTTGTGGTTTTGATATGGTCACATCCGCAAGCGGGAGAAATCGACATTTTCAATATCTATCGGCAATCTTCCACAGATACCACGTTCATTAAAATTGATTCAACCAAGGCTTTGACCTATACAGACATAAATGTGAATAACGCCAGTCTTTATACTTATGGCGTCGTCGCCGTCAAGAATGGCTTTGAAAGCGCGAGAACCATTTCCAGGCCTGTTTCACCAACCATCTTTGGTGTTTTTATAAATTCGGGCAACGAATTCACGAATAGTCGCTCAGTTGAGTTAACGTTGATCGCTCCGCAGGGAACAGCTTTCATGCAAATCAGTAATGAACCCTCATTTCCAGATTCGCAATGGGAGACTTTTTCTCCAGCCAAAACCTGGACTTTAACTGAAAATGATGGCGAAAAGACTGTTTCAGCTAAATTCAGAGATGCGGATGACAACGAATCATTCGAACCGGCGACAGACACTATTGTTTTAGACACCAAAGCCGTCATAATCGAATTTACTGAAAACACTGGAGGACAACCTAAATCTGCAGGTGAAATAATACACTTTATTTTAAATGCCGGGGAAACCAATGGCACCGCTTTTGTAGATATCGGCGATGCACAAAGAAATATCCCACTTTTCGATGACGGTACAAGCGGTGATGATATCGAAGATGACGGCGTTTATAAACGTAACTTCCAGATTCCTTCAGCTCTTGAAGTCGCCAGTGTTAAAATAACTGGAAGATTCCATGATAGAGTAGGCAACGTTGCTCAACCTCGGGAGTCAGAGGGAGCCGTCACAATTCAGAATCCACCCAGGGGTATCACCCTTTTAACACCGGAAACTATCGAGGGTTCGAGCACTTCTTTGCGCATATCCTGGACGCAAAATAGTGACGCAGATTTCGCCAGTTATAAATTATACAGGTCCTTGACTCCCGGCGTAACGATGAATTCAACTTTGGTCTCAGTTATCGAAACCCAATCTTCTCTCAGTCTTACTGATACCGGTTTGGATGAGAACACGACTTATTATTACGTTTTGTATGTTTTTGACACTAGCGGACTCGATACTGCGAGCAATGAAGTTAGCGGGACAACTTTAGCAAATGAACCCCCGAAGTCCGTCACGCTTGCACAACCTATACAAATTGGCGGTTCAACCCTACGGTTGTCCTGGTCGCGAAATTCGGAAAACGATTTTGATTCTTATAGAGTTTATCGATCGCAATCTACTCCCGTGGATACCTTACAAGCACCCATCATTATCATTAGTAGCTCGCTCAATACATCTTATGACGATTCTGATATTCAGCAAGGTACAGATTATTACTATCGTGTCTTAGTGTTCGACAAAGGTGGTCTGTCCACAGGCAGTAACGAAGTTATGGGAAGGATTAATTAAAAAAATATCAGACTTTAAGAAAGACGAACATTTATGAAAATTTCAAATCAATTTAGAAATTATTTTCTGGCGTCGAAAAATTGTTTTGCATCGTTGAAACAGGGTAAGATCATCTTGCTCTTTATGCTCTATGCAGTGCTGCAAATTTTATTTGTCTTCATCTTGATGTTTTTTGCTTATCCCCCATTTTCATCGTTTTTGGTGCCCATTATTCAGAAATTTTTTGGTGAACCAGCTCTGCATTATCCAAATAATTTTCTTATTCTTCCGGCATTATTTTTCTGGGTAAACCTTCTGCTTAGTGGCGTGATCGGTGTGATTTTGGTAGGTGCAACGACGAATCTTTTTATTATGAGCTATCGCAATAAACCTGTCAAGCTGGGTAAAGGATTGAACAGGACAATGCCGCATTATTTAATTTTATTTGCGGTCTGGATTGTTGAAACAGGCGCCTTATTGGCTATTTTTATTGGTGTTCCGGCACTGTTAAGCAAGGTCTACTTTTTTACCAGAGCAGGGAATTTACCTTTGCAACTTACCACCTCGTTTATTGCAATCATTGTTGGCTCATTTTTTGTGTATACTACGGCATTAATTGTTCTGGAAAATGCCGGACCTGGCAAAGCCGTTGTAAAGAGTTTATCAATGTTTAAGAAGTATCCATTAATAAGTATTCTATTGATCGGCATTCCCAATTTGATCAGAATGCCCATCGATCTTTTATCCGGCAAGACACAATTTTTAGTCTCGAAATTTTCTCCTGAAATGGTGGCAGCGGTTTTAATTTTAAGTATTTTAATCTCAGTGTTCGCCAACTATTTTCTCGTGGGAACGGTCACAAGATATTTTCTTTCGGTTAGAGAAAGAAGTTAACGATCTAAAATTACGAGTATAAAAGAATGAAAAATGTCATGAAATATACTTTTGTCCACATTTTTGTTTCGGTATTTGTTTTATTTGCTATTGGCTGTTCTTCCAAGAGCTCGACAAAAAACCAATACCAGGCAGAAAAAATGTTATTCAAAGCGGGGAAATTATACCAGACGGTCATGATCAACCCGCGAATTGCCGCACCATCCGATTATGAAGCTGCCATCGCTGCCTACGAGCAAATTTTGTCCAAACACGCTCAGGTCAGCTCTTCCAGGAGTATTGAAAATATAAAGAAACAAAGTTACCTTGCAATTGCCGAGCTCTGGTTGCTTCAAGGTGAGATTCACTCCGCCATCGAGGTCTATGAACGGTTTTTAACTAAATACCCGGATGATAAAACATTTGGCTCAATTGTCCATTTTGCAAACGCCAGGAGCAATGAGAGAATTTATAATCTTAATAAAGCGATTTTTGAATATCAAACGCTGCTAGACAGCTATGGGAAGATAGATGATCCATTTAAACCCAATCAGAATATTTTAAATTTACCTCTGAAAGTCGCACGGTTAAAGCGCTCCAGTGAGCCCCGGGTAAATGACAGAGCGTTGTATGACGATGCGCTTAGTTATTATAACTCCGTGGTTGCAGAATGGCCTAAATCACCCGCTGCCTTTGTTGCCTCGTATTACAAAGCCTCGATTTATGCCGACCAGCAGCAATGGCGCCCGATGCTCAATACACTGAATCAACTCGCTAAAGACTATCCAGATAGGGAAGAGATTCCCAGCATTTTATTATCCATGGGTAATACTTATATGGATGGCTTGAATGACCTCAATACTGCGAATAGAATTTTTGATGGATTGCTAAGAAAATATCAGGAGCATAAAATTGAAGCGTATGTTCATTTTGCAAAAGCCCGGCTTTTAGTTAAGAAACGCAATTACAAACAGTCAAGGGAGCTGCTGACCCAGATCATCGAAAAGTATCCGAATGAAACAAATTTATGTGCGGCTGCACAACTAACCCTGGCGTCGACCTATGAAGCGGAAGGTACCTGGGAGAGAGCGCTTGTCGAATATCGCTGGGTACAGGAAAATCATCCTTTAACTTTTCAAGGGCTTAATGTGCCTGTTTATATTGCTGATTACTATCGTCGAAAGGGCAAAGCAAATTTAGCGGAAACAGCCTTTCAAGAAGCCATTGCGCATTACCAGCGTCTTATCAAAAAATATCCGAAAACAGGTCTGGCGGTTACTGCCCAGGAGTTCATCATTTATTGCTTGTCTGTCCAGGAACAATGGCCCGAGGCTGCTGAAGCGGCGACCTCGTTGCGAACAGTTCATCCCGGCTCGAGAACAGCCATTAGCTCTTATCTTTTTTTAGGACAAATCTATGAAGAATTAAATGACTTCAAAAAAGCCATTGCCGTTTATGAAAACTTTTCGCAAGAATTTCCGGATCATCCCATCGTCGAAAAGATACAGCACAGGATAGAGAGTATTCAAAAACGAATATAATGAATTATTTGGCATTAATTATTCCAATCTTAACTGCATCAACCTGCGCTATCCTGGCGGTGGGTTTAATATTCAAACGGCAAAAGTCGTCGCTGCAAAAGATCACTCTTTTTTGTACTCCATGGATTGTTTTGCTGCAAATTGGCACCGTTATTCTTGCTACAGATAGCTTTCAACAGAGCAAGTTGCTCGGCGGAAGTTTTGTCATTTATTCTCTGGCTGTTTTGACGCCCTTGTGTACGAACCTGGCGATGCTTTGGGGAAAATCCAACGGCAAAGACAGTCTCAGGAAATATAGACCGGCCTTAATTTCCCAGTGGGTTATAAGCTGTGTATTTCTGCTGCTGAACCCAATCTGGCAATTCTTGTTTATTAAGAACCCGGCGGCGAACTCTGTCATGACCTTCAGCACAGCCGGGCATTTTTTCTTGATTTATTTAATCCTTTCAAGCGTGTTCATCCTGGCAATTTTCGAGCAAAAACTGAGAGTATTGCGAGGTGTTAAAC
>JADFPY010000182.1 GCA_022562085.1 candidate division KSB1 bacterium
GTAAAATACCCTCTCCTAAATGCCTACATGAGAATAGGTGATTTCGAGCGTGCATCTGCCGTTTCCGACCTTATGGGGGTTAGGCTGCCATTCAATATAGGAAGGCCTTGAGAGATATGGCATTTAAGCAAGAAGCTCAGACGCATTTAAATTTCCTTCAAGGTGCGTTACCGACACAAGAAGACAAGTTTATGCATAAAGATCAGAAACAAGCAAAAGGCGAATGTTACAGCTGGATTTACTAGAGCCGAGATTTTATGAAGCCTCTTTAATGCTGAGAATGAGTTTTTCGAGGACCTGAGTTTGGATCACATAACCCTTTTGCCCTGACCTTGATATAGGAGAGTGTGGTCTTGTGATTGCTAGAGCTAAACATATTGTCATCCTGGGTGGAGGCTTCGGTGGAGTCTATGCGGCTATGCATCTGGAGAAAATCTTCGCCCGTGATGATGATGTCGAGATCATTTTAATTAGTGAGCAGAATTACTTGCTTTTTACTCCGATGCTTCCCGAAGTTCCCTCCAGCTCCATCGAGGCAAAACATATCATCAGCCCGATTCGAGCTTTCTTTCGAAAAGTGAAATTTCAGAACAGCGAAGTGCACTCTATCGATCTCGAAAAGCGAATCATAACCGCCTCACATTGCCCGATGTGCAAACAATCCAGTCTGGGCTTCGACTATTTGGTGTTGGCCTTGGGCTCTAGGACCAACTTTTTTGGTTTGCCGGGAGTAGCAGAAAATGCGCTGCCGATGAAAACGTTAAGCGATGCAATGACGCTTCGCAACCACATCATTGACGTTCTCGAGCATGCTGACTTGCAGACTGACCCGGAAATACGCAAGGCGATGCTGACTCTCGTTGTCGCTGGTGGGGGATTTGCCGGAGTTGAGACTGCGGCTGAACTCCGTGACTTCATCGACACTGCGCGTCGTTACTACCCGAACATTCGTGCAGAAGAGGTAAGGGTCGTCTTGGTTCATGCTGGTTCGCGTATCATGCCAGAGATCAGCGAAGATCTAGCCGATTATGCTTTAAGACAGCTCAAGAAGAGGAAAGTCGAGGTACTGTTGAACACAAAGGTCGGTTCTGCCACTGCAGGATTCGTAGAGTTGGCCAACAAAGAGAGAATTCCCACTAAGACTCTGATCTGGACTGCTGGAGTCGCGCCAAGCCCTCTTCTCGCCACCTTACCCTGTGCGCGCAATAAGCGAGGTCAGATCATCGTCAACAAGCATCTGGAAGTTCCCGATCATCCGAGAGTTTGGGCGCTGGGTGATTGTGCTGAGATTCTCAATCCACAGACAGGGCAGCCTTATCCTCCGACCGCACAACACGCCACACGGGAAGGGAAAGTGGTAGCAGCGAACATTGTTTCTTCTCTGCGCGGGGCCACTAAGAAGCAGTTTATTTACAAACCTCTTGGGGTGCTTGTGTCACTGGGACGACGGTCAGCGGTAGCCGAAATTTTAGGATTTAGGTTCTCCGGCTTCTTCGCTTGGTGGCTCTGGCGCACCATTTATCTTTTCAAGTTGCCTGGACTTGAGCGTAAGCTGCGTGTGGCGGTGGATTGGACGTTAGATCTATTCTTTCCACGCGACATTGTCTTGCTAAAAGTCTTTATGAAAAAAACTCCGGGCGAGATTCCAATGGATAGCTCCGGAATGGGGCAAAAGGAATTAGCCCCTGCCCAAAATGAGCATCATGGTTAGTATTAGTGCCCTGGAGCTATGCACAAACGTTATGGATTTCAGGGGCGAGCGAATCCTGATTGCCGCAAGGGGATTGCGTCTCTTTTGCGGTTTAATGTTCGCATCCCTGCTCATTTTTGTGGCATGCAAACCGGGAATTCCCAGTGCACCCGAGTTAAACAATAGCCAAAAACCAGAGGGTTTTAAGCAAAGTTGTGGCGGTTGGAGCTAGTTTTACAGCCGGTTTTCAATCCGGCGGCAATGATAAATCAAGAAATTATTCTTTTTCCTAAACTAATCGGAGGAAAGCATGGGGCATTCAAATTTAGCTGAAATGTTTTATAAAACATGTGAAAGATTCCCCGATAAAACGGGAATGATGTACAAGCAGGATGGCGAATATCAATCAATAAAGTTCAGGGACATGCAGGCTCAGGTAACCAATTTAGCCGGTGGACTAGCATCCATAGGCGTTAAAAAAGGCGATAAAGTTGTATTGTTTTCGGAGAATCGTTACGAGTGGGCATTTTCTGACTATGCGATTCTATCTAATGGCGCTGTGACTGTTCCAATTTATTCCACATTACTTTCCTCTCATATTAAATATATCATTAACGATTGCGATGCCAAAATTGTCATCGTTTCCAATCGAAATCAATTTGAAAAGGTTTTGGAGATTGAGGGTGAAATTCCGCTGGTTGAAAAGTTTATTTTGTTCGATCCGGAAGGGGTAAACTTTGATAACATGGTTTCCTTTGCAGAAGTTATGGGACTGGGGAAAAAATACCTAGAGGAAAATCCCAATGCAGTTGTTGAGATCGTAGACGATTTGAACCGGGATAATATGGCAACCATCATTTACACTTCCGGAACAACCGGTGATCCTAAAGGGGTGATGTTATCCCATGGAAATTTTTTGTCCAATGTTGAGGCTGGTATACGAGCATTCTCAGTAAGTGAAAGGGATACATTTTTATCCTTTTTACCGCTCTCGCATATATTTGAACGCATGGCCAGTCATTTTTTAGCCAACCACATTGGTGCTACCATTGCCTATGCTGAATCCATTGAAACCGTGCCCCAAAATTTGCAAGAAATTAAACCCACAATCATGACCAGTGTGCCGCGGTTGTTTGAAAAAATTTATGCAAAAGTAGTAGATTCTGTGGAAGAGGGTTCGGCTCTTAAAAAAAAGCTATTTTATTGGGCCATCGGTGTGGGCAGGCAAGTAACAGAATCCAAGCAGGAGAATAAAGCACTCCCCAGTGCATTAAATATTAAATATGGTATTGCCAATAAATTAGTGTTTTCCAAGCTTAAGGAGCACGTTGGCGGCAGAATTCGCTTTTTTATTTCCGGTGGCGCGCCATTGGCCAGAGATATCGGTGAATTTTTTACAGCTGCCGGGCTCTTGATCCTGGAAGGATATGGTTTAACGGAAACCTCACCTCTGATTTCCATTAATCGATTTGAAAAATTCAAATTTGGTGCAGTCGGCATTCCAGTTGATAACGTTGAGGTGAAAATTGCAGAGGATGGTGAAATCCTGACTCGCGGACCCCATGTTATGCTGGGTTATTACAAAAACGAAGACACTACTAAAGAGGCAATTGATCGGGATAGCTGGTTTCACACCGGTGATATTGGGCATATCGATGTTAACGGATTTCTGATTATCACGGATCGTAAAAAGAATATCATCGTCACCGCAGGCGGTAAAAATGTAGCACCACAAAACATTGAAAATAAAATGATCGTTTCCCGTTACATTGAACAAGTTCTGGTGGTAGGAGATAAACGTAAGTTTTGTTGTAGTGCACTTATCGTACCTAATTTTGAAATGGTGGAAAAATTTGCCAAAGAAAGGACCATTTCTTTTCAGTCTCACAAACAATTATGTCAGAATGAAGAGATTATCAGATTAATTGAGGTCGAAGTTGAGGCTGCCAATAAAGGTCTTGCCTCATATGAATCGATTAAAGAATTTATTTTGCTCGATCGACCGTTCAGCATCGAAAGTGGCGAGTTAACGCCGTCCTTGAAGGTTAAGCGAAAAGTTGTTGAAGAAAATTACGAAGAAGAGATCAATTCTATGTATGAAGAAGAATCGGTGAAGGTGTAAGTAGAAGACTTGTGTCGGTGCTTCCGGTTTTAAGGTTCGTAACAGAATTTACCATTTGGTTAAAGAAGCGCTGTTTTCGAGTTACAAATTGACAAGACATACCTAGGTTTCAAACCATTAAGTGGCTTATTGATTAATCTTTGTTTGTAGAATAGAATATTTTAACAGAAAGATATAGGTTTATCAATTTATATTCAAGGAGATAGTCTATGATTGTGTTCGAAGTGAGCGCTAGAATGTAACATTCATACTATAACAACTGAAAATCATAGAGATGGATTTAACGGAAAATGAAAAGCACGCTTTTGAGAAATCTGTGGTATCGATACGCAAGACCGCAGAAGAAGTCATTTCGATGACGAGCAAATAAGCCAGAATTCATGAATAAGGGAGGGGTTCAAAATGTCAAAACTGAAAGAGAAATTAGCCGAGAAAATCCCGGGTTATAGGGAGCGAATAACCAAGCTGATCAAAGAGCATGGGGATGTTGTTGTTGATGAGGCCCGCATGCGTCAGTTTTATGGCGGGATGCGCGGCTTAAAATGTTTATCAACTGATATTTCTTATCTGGATCCTAATGAAGGTATTCGCTTTCGAGGTTACACGGTTCCTGAATGTTTGGAAAAACTGCCAAAGCCTCCGGGCGCAGAAATGCCATATGTGGAAGGGCATATTTATTTGCTATTAACCGGTGACATTCCAACTGAGAAAGATGTCAGGGAGGTTGTTGAGGACTTTAAAGTGAGGTGTCCAGTTCCTGAATATGTATTTACGATGTTAGGGGATTTGCCAAAAGACACGCACCCAATGAGCATGTTTTCCGCCGCCATCTTGTCATTGCAAAGAGAATCGGTATTTGTAAAAAGATATAATGAAGGCATGAATAAGGCGGAGTATTGGGAACCGATGTATGAGGACGCGATCAACTTACTGACCAAGCTGCCCGAAATCGCTGCCCACATTTTTCGTTTGAAATACAAGAAAAATGACATCATCGAACCGGACCCAAATCTCGATTTTGGGGCCAATTTTGCACACATGATGGGGATCAAGCCTCCGTATGATGAGCTGTCGCGGTTATACTTCATCCTCCATAGTGATCACGAGCTCGGCAACGTAAGTGCTCATATTACACACTTAGCCGGCTCAGCTTTATCTGATGCATACTATTCATTTTCTGCTGGCATGAACGGATTAGCTGGTCCGCTGCATGGGTTGGCCAACCAGGAAGTCCTGCGATGGATTCAGGGCGTTATGGAGAAAATGAACCATAAACTCCCCACGAAAGAAGAATTACAAAAATTCGTCTGGGATACCTTAAATTCAGGACAGGTAATTCCTGGTTACGGCCATGCGGTGCTCCGCAAGACGGATCCACGTTATACGGCTCAACGTGAGTTCTGCTTAACACACTTGCCCGATGATGAAATGTTTAAGATGGTAAGCATGCTTTATGAGGTTGTTCCTCAAATTCTTGTTGAACAAGGCAAAGCCAAGAATCCGTGGCCGAACGTTGATGCCCATTCAGGTGTGATACAATGGCATTATGGCTTAAAACAGTATGATTTCTACACCGTGTTGTTTGGAGTTGGCAGAGCAATTGGAGTTTTGAGCAACCTCATTTGGGATCGTGCGGTTGGCCAGGCATTGGAACGACCAAAATCCATGACAACGGATATGCTGGAAGATATTGCGGGCATTAAACGGTGAAAACATGTCAATCCAAGCGGATGTGGCCGTGAGTTGTCACACTTCGGAATCAGGGAGTTCGTCAACATCAAAACTGTTTTCGTGAAGCTTGATAAAAATATCCAAAATTATGAGAGCTGTTGAAGAGGTTTATCGTACAGGACCCAAGGAAGAAATCATTGGCTAATGAAAAGCCCAAATGGAGGAGTTGAATTGAAAAAAAAACCTTTATTATATATTTGTCTCTTTTTCATTACACTTGTTAATTCAATTGTTTTAGGGCAAGAAAAGAAAATAGAGATCCGTGTTGGTGGTGGACTATCGCCGTTTTTGGGGGCGGATGTCATGGAAGATTTCTATAAACTTGGTTTTAACACAGGGGTAAGAATTGGTTACATGGTATCACCGACATTAGCCATTGGAGGGAGAGTTGCTTACAATTCTTTCAGCATTGATGAACCACCAGGATTTACCATAGATGGCGGAACGTTTTCTGTAATTGAAATACTCGCAGAGGGTTTGTTCTATTTTCGGCCGAATAATTCTGAAAGATTTGCAAACTTTTATGTTTTAGGTGGATTCGGCATAACTCGGCCTAAAATATCCGATATAACAATCTCCGCCTTTGATACACCTGCACAAAACTTTTCAAGTATTACTGAATTGGAATTCATGGCAGCTTTTGGAATAGGCGGTAAATTCAATGTCACTTCGAGTGTAGGTGTATTCGCTGAGTTACGATTGAGCATTCTATTGACACAAGGCAACGAGGTAGATTTTCCTTCGTTAGAGGAGGATGAAATAGTTTATCTGCCAATCACAGTTGGTTTTATATTTTAGAAATTAAAAATTAGGCATTTATGAAAAACATTCGACTAATACTAAGCTTATAAATTTTGAAAATCTAATAATCAATAAAATCAGGAGGTTTTTACCATGCCGATGAAGGAAACACAATTGCCCTTCAGAACCGCTGCCGTTTTGGGCGCAGGCGTGATGGGCTCACAGATTGCTGCACACCTTGCGAACTCAGGTTTGACGGTTCATTTGTTAGACGTGCCCGCCAAGGAGGGGAACAAGAATGCCATTGTGGAGGGCGCATTCAAAAAGATGCTAAAACTACAACCAAATCCATTGGTGTCAAAGAGAGCAACTAAACGCATTACACTTGGCAACTTTGATGAGCACTTCGACCGGCTCAACGAGGCAGAATGGATCATAGAAGTAGTCATAGAGAATCTACCGATCAAACAGCAATTGATGGAGCGTTTAGACAAGGTAGCGCGTGAAGACGCTATCATTTCCAGCAATACCAGCGGCCTTCCGATTCATCAAATTACTAAGGGACGCGCGCAAGCCTTCAAGAAACGATTTTTGGGAACGCACTTTTTTAACCCACCTCGCTATCTCAAACTACTGGAAATCATTCCAACGCCGGATACGGATCCGAGCATTTTAGAACGCATTAAATGGTTTGGGCGTGTGCATTTGGGGAAAAGCGTGGTGGTCGCCAAAGATACCCCGAACTTTATTGCCAACCGCATCGGTAATTATGCGACACTGCAAGCGATTCGCACCTTTACCGATGGTTCATATACAATTGAGGAGATCGATACCTTAACCGGAACACTGATTGGCCACGCAAAATCGGCCACTTTCCGTACTGCTGATGTTGTGGGACTTGATACCCTCTTATATGTAGCTGAGAATCTTTATGAAGCGATTCCAAACGATGAAAGCCGTGAAGCACATCGCGCTCCAGAGTTACTGCGCAAATTAGTGGAAAAAGGCTTACTGGGTGCAAAAACTAAAAAAGGATTTTATCAAAAGGTTAAAAAGGACATCTTATCACTCAACCCGGAAACATTTGAATATGAACCGCCTCGTCCAATCGATCTTGGCGACCTCGATTCTATTGCGAAAATTGGTGATTTAAAGGAACGCGTTCGCGCGCTCTATGATGATCAGGGGCGCGCAGGGGCGTTTACCCGGCAGACAATGCTGGATCTGATGGGTTATTGTGCCCGCCGTGTTCCCGAGATTGCCGACAATCCCGCCAATATAGACCGTGCAATTTGCTGGGGATTCGGTTGGGAAATGGGGCCATTTGAAGTTTGGGATGTCCTTGGGTTCAAGCGTGTTTTAAAGGATATGCGCGAAGCAAACATCATTGTGCCAGGTTGGGTCGAGCAAATGATAAAAAATGGTGGTACTTCATTTTATAAAGGGGATAGCGGGTTAAAAGAGGTATACGTACCGGGGAAAGGGTATCTAGGGGAGCAAGAACCTGCTGACATAATCAATTTACCAACTATTAAAACCACGCCAAATCGCACCTTATTGGAACGTAAAGAAGCTGCCCTGCTAGATCTGGATGATGGAGTAGCGCTATACGAATTTCGCTCAAAATCAAATTCACTTGGCAATGATGTTATCGAAGGCCTATTCGAAGCGATTGATTTTGTTGAGGAGGGTGATTTTCGCGGGTTGGTGATCGGCAACGCCGGTAAAAACTTTTCGGTGGGAGCTAATTTAGGAGAGATGGCGCATGTCGTTCTCGAGGGTAAATTTGATTTGCTTGCAAAGGTGATTAAGCGTTTCCAGGATATGATCATGCGCATCCGTTACGCTCGCAAACCCGTGGTAACTGCCGTTCAGGGAATGGTGCTTGGCGGAGGATGCGAAATGACGATGGCAAGTGCACAAGTGGTAGCCACAGTAGAAACTTACACTGGGCTGGTTGAGTTAGGGGCAGGGCTAATTCCCGCAGGTTGTGGAACCACACATATGACCGCGCAGGCTGCTGAGGGCGCCGCGAGTGAATTTCCCAGCCATATTCAACCCTATTTAGAACAGGCATTCCAGACAATCGCTACCGCCAAAGTTTCTACCAGTGCACATGAGGCAACCGAATTAGGTCTTCTTGGAAGAAACATTCGTATCGTCATGAATGCAGATCGCCGGCTTTATGTAGCAAAGGAAGAAGTTATACGTCTTGCCAACGAGGGGTATCTGCCCCCGCCGGCACGCAATGCGATCATGGTGTTGGGACAGCCCGCTCGCGCTACTCTCGAGGTAGCGGTACACCAAATGCACCAGGCCGGTTATGCCAGCGAATACGACCGTTATTTAGCCGGACGACTGGCCTACATTATGACCGGTGGGGCGATTTCGGCACCGACGACGGTTCATGAGAACTACTTGTTGGAACTTGAACGAGAAGTGT
>JADFPY010000183.1 GCA_022562085.1 candidate division KSB1 bacterium
CCCACTAAGGTCATGGCTCCCAAACTAAACCCTAAGTAAAACATAGACAAAATCGCCTGAATTCGAAGAAAGATCTGATGAGCAGCCAAAACCGTAATTCCGAGACCGGCCGCGTACATTGAGACCACCAATTGGCCAAGCGCCCAAACCAATTGCTCTACAGTTGTCGGAACACCTGCTTTAAACAATCTTTTAAAAGTTTTGTAGTTCGGCGTGGTCAACTCTTTAAATGAAAGAAAGAGAACAGATTTCCGGCTGCGCAGTAAATAGAGCGTGACGAAAAATCCAAATGAGTGGGCTATCCCCATCGCCAATGCAGCACCGCGAACTTCCAACCGGGGGAAACCTAACAAACCGAAAATCAGAATTGGGGCAAGTAGAGCATTGAGGAGTACAACTGATAGATTAATGAACATGGCAAAACGAGTTTCCCCAGTGCCGCGGATGATACCGAGAGCTACAAAATTTGTCAAAACCAAAGGACCAAACAAAGCAATCGTTCTTAAATAAATGATTCCTGCTTCCCTCGCTCCGGAACCGGGTTCTTTAATCAGTTTGAATATCGCCGGTGCGCCGAAAAACCATACTAATGAAATCAGCACTGCCATCATAATGCCAAGCATCAAAGCCTGGCCCAAAATGTGGTTCGCTTCCCATTTGTTATCTGCGCCTAAATAACGATTGATAATGATCGAGCTACCCACGATAAACGTTAAAAGAACCGTTAAGATAACAACGATAATTTGAATGGCCATTCCATGACCTCCGAAAGCGGCTGCACTGATTTTCCCGATTAGAATCGCCTCAAATGTCAACATAAAGGTTGAAGAGGAAAGGTCTATTACGGCCGGCAGGGAGGTCTTCAGAATGCTTTTTAAGGGAGACTTTTCAGCCAAATCGCTATCCCGATACCTAAATCACTAGTAAGTTTACAAGAAGTATTGACTGCCTTTGGAAGCCTGTCAGTCATAATATTCCAAACCGAGGTGCGTAATAAGCTCTTCGCCTTTCAAGTGCCGAAGGGTGTTTTTTAACTTCATGAGTTGGATAAAAAGGTCATGTTCTGGATAAAGACCCTCCGCGGACATCGGACTTTTGAAATAAAAGGATAACCATTCCTGAATTCCTCTCATTCCGGTCCGGCCGGCTAAGTCCAGAAAAAGAACGAGATCAAGCACAATTGGAGCCGCTAAAATACTGTCGCGGCAGAGGAAATCGATTTTGATCTGCATCGGGTATCCCAACCACCCGAAAATATCGATGTTATCCCACCCCTCTTTGTTATCTCCTCGCGGCGGATAATAATTGATTCGGACTTTATGATACATATCGCCGTACAAATCAGGGTAAACCTCAGGTTGCAGGATATGCTCTAGAACGCCGAGTTTGCTGACTTCTTTACTTTTGAAGGATTCGGGATCATCCAACACTTCGCCATCGCGATTGCCCAAAATATTTGTTGAAAACCATCCTGCTAAACCGAGACAACGCGCCTTGAACCCGGGGGCTAAAATCGTTTTCATGAGGGTCTGGCCGGTTTTGAAATCTTTACCGCAAATGGGAACGCCTTTGCTAATAGCGAATTCGATCATTGCAGGAAAATCCGTCGACAAATTGGGAGCTCCGTTTGCATAGGGAACACCTTCCGCAATTGCGGCATACGCATAAATCATACTCGGCGCAATTGCGGGATGATTTTCTTTCATGGCTTTTTCAAAGGATGCCAAATCCTGATAAATCGGATTGCCTGGCTCTAAATAAACTTCAGTGCTGCCACACCAAACCATGGCCATTCTTTGTAAATCATTCTCACGCTTAAAATTTTGCATATCCTCGCGAACTTGTTCAGCCAATTCCCACTTAGTCGGCGCAGATTTAACGTGCTTACCTTCAAGCTTTTTTACATATTTCTGATCGAAAACGGCTTTCCAGGGTTTTACGGCCTCCAATTCGGGTTTTATTTGTTCCAATAAATACCTATCTAAAACCCCTGCGTTGGTAGCTGCCTGATAGCAATTATCTTCAAAAATGTCCCAGCCGCCAAAAACCAGGTTATCTAAATCTGTAAGAGGAACAAAATCTTTAATCTTTGGAACACGGTTATCTGTTCGTTTACCCAAACGAATCGCTCCCATCTGAGTAACCGACCCAATAGGTTTCGAAATACCTTTGCGAATCGCTTCAACGCCGGCTATGAAAGTAGTACTTACGGCTCCCAAGCCCGGCAACAGAACGCCTAATTTTCCTTTAGGCTCTTCTATTTTAATTTCTTTTTTCTCCAAAATGCCACTCCCAAATAAATATTTTAATTTTATCGTATCATTTTTTTGATTTTTTTTCAGTCTGCTATTGTATCTAATTCAGCCTGACTAAGCTCCCGGCCTTTTTTTCCATTCTCTGCCACCCAAATATGATAAACCCTTTGCATTGCCGTGATGTTAGCAAATACGGCAATTAGAAGAATTGCAAAAATCAGGGTGCCGATATGAAAGATTGAAAGAATGGCGCCAAACCCAATGTAAACAACTCGTTCAGGCCTCTGCATGATGCCAACTTTGCATTGAAGTCCCAGCGCCTCGGCTCTGGCGCGAACGTAACTTACCATAACCGAACCACCCAAAGCAAATGAAACCGCGATGGAAGTTATGAACATATCCAGTTTGACAAAATAAAAGGCCATACCAAAAAACATGATAACTTCCGAGTAGCGATCTAAAGTGGAATCATAAAGCGCGCCAAATTTAGTGACTCGTTTGGTTGCCCGCGCCACCTTACCGTCGATGATGTCAAATGTTCCGGCAAGCAGGATGATCCAGCCGGCAGTAGCCAGATGGCCCAAAGCAAATAGAACTGCGGCCCCGATGGTTACAATGAATCCAATGGTTGTAAAAAAATTGGGGTTCAGCTTTAATCTAACAAAGAATTCAACGACCGGGTTTATAAGCTTCAAGTACCAATTCTTAATACCATCGGGCAGAACATTGATTCTCCACTTAAAAATATTAAACGTAGCCAATTTTAGTTTTTCCTCCTATTTATCTTTCCTTCGATAACCAGTACAAACTCGCCTTTCAATTTGATTTGCGAAAGATTTTCATTGAACTCGCGTAAGGACCCCCGATGTACTTCTTCAAATTTTTTGGTAATTTCTCTGGCAATAGCCGCTTTCCGATCTCCCCAACAACTCAGTAAATCAGAGAGTGTCCGCGAAATCCGGTGAACGGATTCATATAAAACTATGGTTCGTGTTTCTTCTTTTAGATTTTCCAATCGGGTTTTACGTCCTTTTTTTACCGGCAAAAACCCCTCAAATACAAAACGGTCAGTCGGTAGTCCGGACAAAATTAAGGCCGGGACAAACGCCGTTGCCCCGGGAATCGTTTCAACTGCCAAATCATTGTTTAAACACTCGCGCACCAATCGGAAGGCCGGGTCGGAAATGCCGGGGGTTCCAGCGTCAGAAACCAAGGCAATTTTTTCACCGTCCTGGAGTTTCCTGATTAAAGCAGGAATTTTTTTTTCTTTATTAAAATCAAAATAGCTGGTGGTTGGTGTTTTAACCTTATAATGCTCTAAAAGAATCCGTGTGTGCCGGGTATCTTCGGCGGCAATCAAATCCACTTTTTCCAGCACTTCAATTGCCCTGAGAGTAATATCTTTTAAATTGCCGATTGGCGTGCTGACAATAAATAAAGTACCCGGCGATAAATTATTCCCTGTGTCCGGCATCAAGTGTCAAAGCTCAGCTTTTGCTTCATCTTTAACTCTTGCAAAAGAAGCTCCGTTCATATTCAGGACATCAGCCAAACTTTCCCTCAGAATCCTCAAAGTTTCATCCACCAGTTCGCCGGGCAAATTCAACGACGGCCGGAAGCGAATTGAACGCTCACCGCTTGGCAGTGCGATCAAACCATTCTCATAAGTCTTACTTAAAAACTGGTTACGAATTTCGCTGTTTGGCAAATCAAAAGCAATCATAAACCCTCGACCGCGCACACGGCTTACGATAGTATCAAACTCATCCTCAAGCTGCAGCAATTCGGTTAAGAAATATTCACCGACATTGCAGGTATTTTCAATGAGTTTGTCCGTCACAATAATTTCAAGGTACTTCCGAAACCGGACCATGTCCACAAGATTGCCACCCCAGGTCGAATTCAAACGACCCGATTCGTGAAAGACGTTATCATCAACTTCATCAATTCTTTTGCTGCACAAAAAACCGCAAACCTGCGTTTTTTTGCCAAACACCAACATATCCGGGTTGACGCCAAAATGCTCATAACACCACATTTTGCCGGTTAGTCCAATTCCGGTTTGGACTTCATCAAAAATCAGTAAAATATCGCTTTCGTCAGCAACGGTGCGCAACTTCTGAAAAAACTCCTTCCTAAAATGATTATCGCCGCCCTCTCCCTGAATGGGCTCGATAATCATTGCAGCGATATCATCACCGCATTCATGAATGGCGGCTTTAATTTCGTCAATGGCCTGATTTTCAAGGGCGACAACTTTATCTAAATTAACTTCATTAAATGGAAATAAAATCTTCGGATTGGTAATCCTCGGCCAATTAAATTTCGGAAAGTATTTTGTTTTTCTCTTGTCGGTATTTGTAAGCGACAAAGTATAGCCGCTTCTGCCGTGGAAAGCCTCTTTAAAATGAATAACCTGCGAGCCTTTCTCCTCTTTGATGCCCTTCTGAAAATTCCTACGGACTTTCCAATCAAAGGCAGCTTTCAAAGCATTCTCTACAGCCAAAGCGCCGCCGCTGACTAAGAACAAGTAAGGCAGCTGTTCAGGAATAGCGTACTTTGAAAATGTCTGCACGAACTCAGCCATTTCAGTGCTGTAAAAATCTGAGTTTGACGGCTTCATTATAGCAACGCTGAGGATTTTTTCTTTAAATTCCAGGTCGTGCATGGCCGGATGATTGTGCCCGATAGGAGCCGTGGCAAAGTAACTGAACATATCCAAATACTTGCGGCCGCTCAGCGAATCGTAAATGTAATTGCCTTCGCTCTTCTGCAAATCAACGACTATTTCGCTATAGCCGTCAACTAACATATGTTCATTCAATGTTGGAAAGACGTCTTCTGGTGTAAGTTTTAACACAGGTGTTTTCTCCTAAGATTGCATCAGCTCTCAGCCGTCAGCTCTCAGCTATCAGCTAAAAAACTAAACGCTGAAGGCTGACAGCTAATAATTATCGATCTGGGCGCGCTGCAACTTGCCGGAATAATCTACGAAAATAGTCTTGGTTTCCGTGTAAAACTCATATACTTCCCAACCGCCTTCGCGATGGCCGTTGCCGGTCTCCTTGACACCGCCAAACGGCATATGCGCTTCAGCGCCGATGGTCGGACCGTTGATGTAAGTAATGCCAGCTTCGATGTCCCGCATAGCCTGAAAGCCTCGATTGACATCATGGGTGTAAATGGAAGAAGACAATCCGTAGGTCGAGTTGTTCATGACTTTGATCGCTTCTTCAAATGAGTTTACTCGCAAAACCGACAGCACCGGGCCGAATATTTCCTCCTTGGCGATTCGCATTTCCGGGGTCACTTCCGAGAAAATAGTCGGCTCATGGAACCAGCCGTTGGCGCAGTCGCCCTCTGAGTAAACATTTCCCCCGGCCACCAACTTCGCTCCCTCTGACTCGCCAATTTCAACATATTCCTGAACGGTTTTTCGCTGATCTTCGTTAATCAGGGGACCGACTTGAGACTCCGGTTTAAGCCCATCGCCTAATTTTAATTTTTGTGCCGCCGAAATCAGCATTTCCATAAATTGGTCATGAATTTTTTCGTGCAAAATGAGACGGCTCGTTGCGGTACAGCGCTGACCAGTGGTTCCAAACGCTCCCCAAAGTACGCCTTCTAAAGCCAAATCCAAATCGCCATCATCCATGACGATTTGCGCATTTTTTCCGCCCAATTCCAGAGAAACTCGCTTTAACGTGTCACTAGCCGATTTGGAAATGGATTTGCCGACCCCTGTCGAGCCTGTGAAAGAAATTAAGTTTACATCAGGGTGACTCACTAACGGTGTACCAACCCCTTTTCCACCGCCGTGCACCAAATTCAGTACTTTAGGTGGCACGCCTGCTTCCAATAAAATCTCAACAAACGTAGCCGCAGTCAACGGAGTATCACTCGCCGGTTTAAACACCACGCAATTTCCACAAACCAAAGCCGGGAAAATCTTCCAGGTCGGGATGGCCATGGGGAAATTCCACGGTGTAATGATGCCTGCAACGCCCACCGGCAGCCGAATTGACATATTGAATTTGTTGGGTAATTCCGAAGGAACCGTGTGCCCGAACATGCGGCGGCCTTCGGTAGCTGCGTAATAAGCAGTATCGATTCCCTCTTGCACGTCGCCCCGGGTTTCGTCGAGGACTTTGCCCATCTCGCGAGTCATGTTCTTGGCGATTTCCTCTTTGCGCCTGGCCATGATGTCACCGACTCTGCGAAGAATGTCCCCACGCTCGGGAGCCGGTGTCAGCCGCCATTTATCAAATGCCTCGCGCGCAGATTTAACTGCCGCTTCGACATCAGATTTAGCGGAGTTAGGAAAAGTGCCGACCACTTCATTCCAGTTGGCGGGATTGCGATTTTCAAAAATTTCTCCGCTTCGGGCATCCACCCACTCACCGTTAATATGATTTTGGTACTTCTTGCTCATTCGTGAACCTCGTTTACATTCGAAATTGGATATCCATTGGTATCAAAAATAAAACTTAAAAAAATAGCAAAAAATGGCTTAAAAGTCAAGTACCAAATTTCGATACATTAAAGCAACTAAGTTTCATATTTTAATGTACTTAGGCTGAATCAGTCAAAGATAAAACTATTTTCTTTCATACGTTTTTCAGAAGCAATTTTTAAGCCGCTTTTAACCACACTATATCTTAATTTGCAATTTTCCCCAATTCTAACATTATTCCAAACAACTGAATTCTTTAAGGAGCAATTCTGTCCTATTCGACAGTTACCACCGATAACAGAGTCCCTAAGAAACACATGATCTTCAATTCTGCAATTATCTCCAAGCACCACGGTCCCCTCAATCTCAACCTCACGATCTATCTCACAATTTTTTCCTTGCCAAATACCGTCCTGCAATTCTTCTTTTATATTTAAATTAACCCTATTCTCGAAAAAATCCCTGTGTGCCTGCTGATATGCTGCAAAATTGCCTATGTCTAACCAGTAACAATTATCAGCAAAACCATAAATTCCTTCCTGCTTTGCAACTAACCCGGGGAAAAGATCCTTCGCGAAAAAATACTCCTGCTTTTCAGGAATCCAGTCGAAAATTTCAGGTTCCAATAAATAAATACCCATATTTACATGGTGACTAAAGATTTGACCGGCCGCGGGCTTTTCTAAAAATTTTATAATCTTGTCTTTCTGATCAGTGACCGCGATACCAAATGGGCTGGGATTGTCAACGCTGGTTAACCCGACCGAGGCAAGCGCTTTTTTTTCGCGATGGGATTGCACAAAATCAGAAATATTTAAATCGGCGATTACGTCTCCGGAAACGACCAGAAAAGTGTCGTTAACCAACTCGGAAGCCAATTTCACTGCACCTGCAGTGGCGTAGTCATCTTCAGCGGTGATGTAGCTGATTTTAGCGCCAAACTGAGAGCCGTCTTTAAAATGATTTTTAATGATGTCAGGCAGATAATAAAGAAGGAAAATAATTTCGGTGATATTGTGCTTTTTCAGGTGAAGAACCGTGTGCTCAACAAGCGGGCGGTTAACGATTGGAACCATCGGTTTGGGTAAGCTGCGAGTCAATGGGCGCAAGCGAGTTCCTAAACCCCCGGCTAAAATGAGAGCTTTCAATATGCATTCCTAACGCGGAGAACCGCAAAAGCTGTGGAAAAACTTGATGTTTTGATTTTTCACTACACTAAGTAACTCAAATCCACAGTCATTATGCTACGCTGTCATTAGTCATTAGTGGTCATTAAGCTTGATCTATAATGACGTGAAGCAAATGACAAAATACTGAGGCCGGAGCAAATGACGACAAAGGTGAAATGACTCAATGACGGCGAAGCCAAATGACTATCCCTGACTCACATTCAACGGAAAATGGATATCAAATTCCTCACCTCAACCTGGCGGCGCTTAGTTAGTGAGGATTTTATTCAAGCAATCGATACAGTTTTTCTTCCAGTCTTTTTGCGAGTGTCGGTCGTCCATTGGTACTCGTGGTTTCGCTGGATGATAGTGCTAAATAGCGTTTTGCATCGAGATAGGTGATGAGCTTTCCTTTCCTGAGAAGGGGCCAATAGAGATACAATTTGTTCTTGCGATTTTTCGAACTGAGCTCGATTTTCGCGATGCCGAAAAATGTGAATTCATGCGAGGGGGAAATCTTTTTTCTGTCGAGCAAACCGCGGTCGGCCATTTGTTCGAGTATTTTTTGTAAGTCCTGTGACGTGATTCGAATAGTGGAATCTAATTGCGCATAGATTTCGCTTGACGTCGCGGCTGATTCAACCCAGAGAACTTTCAAAACTTCAATTTCCATATTTGATGGGATCGCAAGTTCCCCATCGGTAAAACTTTTTTTAGGTGATTTGAAAATGTCAACTAACCATTTGATTGTCTGATTTAACGGGA
>JADFPY010000184.1 GCA_022562085.1 candidate division KSB1 bacterium
TCGAGATGGCACGTTCACAGAAAAGTTAGAGGAGATGATACGGCATGTTAGCCTTTCTTCGATGGGCTGTGATATTGCCGATCTCAATAATGATGGGTGGATGGATATTTGCACCACCGACATGCTGCCGGAAGATGACACCCGATTGAAAACCACCTTCACTTTTGACACCTTTGATTTTAATGAAAAGAAAATCGAATGGGGGTATTATCATCAGTTGTCACAGAATGCGCTGCAATTAAACAACGGATTTGATTCGAAAAATCAAATCTCCTTCAGTGAAATTGGACTGCTGGCCGGGGTGGCGGAGACCGATTGGAGCTGGGGAGCGATTGTTTTAGATTTAAACAATGACGGGTTAAAGGATATCTTCGTTTCAAATGGCATCTTTCGGGATGTCACGGATCAGGATTATATGGCTTATCTGATGCAAAAAGAAAATATCCAGAAAATCTTGCGGGGTGACCGCATCGATTTCCCCGAGCTCATAGAAAGAATCCCATCCACGAAGCTCCGTAATTATGCGTTTCGCAACAATGGTGATTTAACCTTCTCCAACCAGGCAGAGGCGTGGGGATTGGATACTCTAAGCTTCTCGAACGGCGTCGCTTACGGGGATCTCGATGGAGACGGCGATAATGATCTGGTCATTAACAATGTCAACCACCCTGCTTTTGTCTTTCGAAACGAAACCGATTCCCTGACCGATAATCACTATTTAAAAGTGAAACTTGTGGGAGAGGGAATGAATGCTTTTGCCATTGGTGCGAAAGTCACACTCAAATGTGCGAACCGGCAGACCTTTGTTCTGGAACAGATACCCATGAGAGGGTTTCAGTCCTCCGTTGATTATGTTCTAACCTTTGGATTAGGCGAGCACATCCTGGTTGACACTTTGATTGTTGATTGGCCGGATGGAACGCATGGACTCATGGCAAATATTGTTGCAGATCAGATGGTCACTTTGCACCAGAAGGATGCCGATTTTCGATTTTCGATTTTCGATTTTCGATCTTCGAATCAGACGGACGCCGTTTTCCGGGATATCACCGAGACATTTCCGCTGCACTACCGGCATGTTGAAAATGAATTCGACGACTTTCAAAGAGAGCCACTTATGCCGCACAAATTATCAACTCAGGGGCCTAAAATAGCCAAAGGGGATGTGAACGGCGATGGTTTGGAGGATTTATACATCGGAGGCGCAAAAGGATCTGCAGGAAAACTGCTGCTGCAGACGAAATCCGGAACATTCGAGAGCGCCAATGAACGGCTATTTCAAAAAGCACAAATATCAGAAGACATGGGAGTGGCCTTCTTCGATGCGGACGGAGATCATGATCTCGATTTATATGTCGTCAGCGGCGGCAATGAGTATTCCACGCGCGCGCCAGCCCTTCTCGACCGGCTTTACATCAATAACGGCAAAGGAGGTTTCACACAGTCTACCACTGCTCTGCCCAAATTCTACGCCAGCGGATCCTGCGTTAAGCCCGGAGATTTTGACGGTGACGGCGACTTGGATTTATTTGTGGGCAGTCGAAGCATCCCCTGGAAATATGGGCTAACCCCCACAAGCTATCTGCTGGAAAATGACGGCAAAGGGAATTTTTCAATCGTCACTGAGAAGGTTGCTCCCGGATTGGCGAAGGCAGGGATGGTGACGGATGCGGAATGGTTCGATTATGATAAAGACGATGATCTGGATCTGGTGGTAGTGGGTGAATGGATGCCGATAACCCTGTTTCAAAACACCGGGAACAGCTTGGTGAATGTCACCGACCAGGTTGGCTTGCAGAAAACCAATGGCTGGTGGAACTGTGTTTTGGTTGATGATCTGAATGAGGACGGGTATGTTGATCTGGTTGCCGGGAATTTGGGTTTAAATTCTAAGATACAGGCATCAGCAACGCAACCCGCATCCATTTACATCTCTGATTTCGACAATAATGGGTTGTTCGAGCAGATACTGTGTTATTACAAACAGGGGGAAAGTTATCCCCTGTTGCTGCGGCAAGACCTGGTGAAACGACTTCATTATCTACGGGAGAAATTTCCCACACATGCTGATTATGCCGGAAAGCAGATAACCGAAATACTTACTGAAGCACAGTTGAGCAAAGCGATAGAAAAAAGGGCTTATACATTTGCAACTACTGTATTTTGGGGAAATAAAAACGGTAACTTCCTTGAGCAGCCGTTACCAACCGAGGCACAGTTTTCACCGGTATATGCGATTTTGGTTAAGGATTTTGACTTCGACGGCTCGAAGGATCTGCTTCTCGCTGGTAATTTCTATGGCCTCAGTCCCCAACTTGGGAGGTACGATGCAAGCTACGGTCTCTTGTTAAGCTTGCAAAAGGGCGCCAACGGCCTTACGCAGACAGATGGTTTCTATCCCGCGGGGTTTACTTCGGCAGCGATTCAGAATAGTGGATTATACGTGACCGGCCAGGTTCGAGATATGGTTTCTCTGACTTATCGAAATAAACAAGAGGTAATTATTTTTGCAAAGAACGATGACCGGATTCAGGTTTATGAGATTACGGTCAGATAAGTAGTTTCTATACCAAAAAGTTGTTAATGGGAATATTGGGGAATTACATTGAATTCTTTAGAAAAATAAGAAATCATATTTAATTGTCATAAATATCTGCTCCTTCGTAAAATGCCCCCCAGGCAAACCAATAAGCATTAAAGGATAAAGGCCTTTTCAATTTCTTGCCTGCGAGAGGCCCATCAGTGGCTACCCCCAATACATTCCAGGTTGAGCCTGTTTCTTTATCTTTAAAGGTAAACGGAAAAATATTGGCGTTGCCTGTAAGCTCAAAAGTCAGGGTTTGGCCATCGACTGTTCGTAAAAAGGAAATTACAAAGTTTTTTTCACCGACATCAACCACCAAAATGGCTTCATTAGCCACCCAATCGTGTATGAGGCGCCTCTCTTGAGTCTCTTTTATAAGATAGACCTTGCTTTGAAAATTATCCGGTCCGGTACCTAACAAAATTCCATGAACTCTTTGCTTAGGCGGTAGCCGATCGTCAATTCCCTTCTGCCGGAAAAGCGGCGGCGAATTCAGACTATCATAGCCAAGATAGGCAGAGCCGGGAATACCATATGGGCGATCGTAACCCGTATTGGTTGATAAAATCAAAGTACTGGGAAACAATTTTTTCCACGTGCCCCACGATGTTTCAATCGCGGGGAGTAGTCTTAGTTTGGTGTTTTTTGCTGCGCCTTGATCGCATTGTAAGCGCAATTGCGGCCAGTGGCTGTCGGTTGCCCGGTCAAACATGATGAGGTTGTTGCGATAAAGTAATCCGGACACTCCAAATTTTCCTAAATGGGTGCCGTCAAAGACGACGGCTGTGCCTGTCAGGGGACAGTAACTTATAGTCAAGGCTATACCTTGCAAGTCTTCGTTGACGACTTCATGCCAATCCAATATAGGATGGGGATAGGCTCTCGGCTTTCCTCCTGCCACGATGCCCACGACCAGATCATCATCGGGTAATCTTGTCTGGTCAGCCGGAATCATTTCCGGATTAAATAGAGATGGAATTCCATCTTTGGGTAAGCCGCTTGAAATGATCTCATTTTCAGGAATATTCCACTGCGTGATGTTCCTGGAAGAAATGGGGCTCGATGAAAAATCCTCTCCCGATCCACCACACCCATAAAGAATCAGCCATACTACCAAACAGATAGCCGTTAATATATGTTTCTTTAACATCGTGATGAATATTCAGGTTAATTATTTATTCAAAGGTTGTCTATGTCGAGTAACGGATTTTGCCTCCAGCATATTCCCGCTAAACATAACCAAAAGAAAGCTATTGAAAGTACTCCGGCCTGATGAAAATTGGTTGTAACGGAATGTTAAAATGATGTAAAGAATTCGTTGACAATGTTATTTGATTTTTTATATTCTCGTTTATCTCCTAGCGCGGTAAGCCGCAAATTTGAAAATTATTCGGGTTTTTGCCTGTTTCAGAAGCACGGTGCAATCATCAGCAGTCATTACGCCTTTCCCGAGCGAAGTCGCGGGGATGCCTGTCATTTAAAGAGATTACTTTTGCTGCTCTCAATAAGACGCCGAAGGCCAATGACCTAATGATGACTTAATGACGTTATTGTCATTCGCTTCGCGTCATTGGGCTAGTTTTTGGCGCAGAAATGCAAGACTTCAGTGGTAATATCATAAATATCGGTTGCCAAAATGGTTCTGGCTTTAGGTCAGAATCGGGAACGGTGGCGCTGCAGTCCGACGGTACCGCTACTTAGGAAAATTCCATGAGTTCCGAACTCATTTCATAAATAGAAGGAGAAAAGTCATGCGCATTCTCACGCTTATTTTTGTGATATTGCTCTTCCTCGGTTCCTGCTCCTCTGCGAGCCGAAAAACCCAAGAATATGACACGGGCAAAACCAAGGTAAGGGTGGAGAACCGGAACGCAATACCTATGACGATCTACGTTCTGAAACGCTCCCAACGGATAAGAATCGGTCGGGTTGCGGCCCATGAAACAGGTGTTTTTTCCATTCCGGATGATATTGTGGGTAGTACTGCTTTCGTTCGGTTAATAGCTGATCCGGTTGGAAGTAATCGAAGCCCCATAAGTGAGGAGTTTACAGTATCACCCGGGGATGTGATTGAGATGGTGATAAGAGCATTTTGACTCTATTTATATTTCGACATCGGGCTTCTTACATCAATTATAGGAGAAAGAATGAGTAGCGATAATCCCAAAATAGTATTAATCGGCGCAGGCAGCGCTCAATTTGGCTACAGCACTGTGGGTGATATTGCCCAAAGCGAGACGCTAAGGAATAGGAACGCCGATATTGTCCTGCACGATATAAATAAAGAGACCCTGGATAAAGTTGCAAAAAATGTACTGGACTTCATAACCCGTGAAGACTTACCCTTCACGCTTTCGGCAACCACTTCGCGGAAAGAAGCGTTAGAAGGAGCCGACTTCTGCATCATCTCCATTGAGGTGGGAAATCGTTTTGAATTGTGGGAACAGGATTGGCGAATTCCATTGCAGTATGGGTTCCGCCAGGTTTTTGGTGAAAATGGTGGACCTGGTGGTTTTTTTCATGCGCTTCGGATTATTCCTCCCATCCTGGAGATATGTGAGGATATCTCCAAAATCTGTCCTGATGCGTTTGTATTCAACTTCAGCAATCCCATGAGTCGTATTTGTACAACCGTACATCGCAAGTTCCCGAATTTAAAATTAATCGGCATGTGCCACGAAATCGCTTCCCTGCCGCGCCATCTGCCGCATATTCTTAATATGCCTTTTGAAAGACTAAGGACTGTTGCCGGTGGACTCAACCATTTCAGTGTGTTATTGGAAGCGACTTACAAAGAAACCGGCCAAGACGCTTATCCCGATATTTTACAGAAGGCCCCGGATTATTTCGAAAATTTAGCCGACCCGCTGCCGTCTGATCTCAAACCATATCGCAGTATGAAGAAAACCAATCTATGGCATGAACGAGGAGTTTTCAGGATCATTTTGGAAAAATTTGGCGTACTGCCCATCACCACGGACAGCCATTTTGGCGAATACCTGCCCTGGGCTTATGAAGTCGTTGATCATGAAGGGATTCTTGATTTCTACAATTCTTACAAGAAATATGTCATGAAGTCAGACCCAGAGATTAAGCTAAAGTTAACTGAACGAGTCATACCTATTATGGATGGGATTCTGAATGACGCCGAATATGAGGAAGGCGCTGTTAACATACCCAACAAAGGTCTCATACCTGATTTCCCGGAATTTATGGTTGTCGAAGTTCCCGCCATGGTGAATAAAGAAGGTGTGCATGGTATTCCGATCGGTGATAAGCTGCCAAAAGGATTTACCGGTCTGCTCTATAACCAGGTCGCCATTCACAAGCTGACTGCTGACACCGTTTTATCCGGCTCGCGCGAAATTGCTTTGCAGGCCTTGCTGGTGGATCCAATCGTGGACAAAGTCAGCGCCGCCGAAAAAATGCTGGATACGATGTTGGAATTACAGCAGGATTACTTGGGATACATTAAATAGTAGTGTGATTCCTAAATAACGCGCGTAATTAAGTGCTCATACAAAGGATCGCAAAACTTAAATTGTCATTGGCTTAATGACAATCTAAATGACCCTCAATGACTGACGCAGCATTTAAGAGACAATAAATACGATTACTAACATTTCTCACTTGGGAATGTCTACATAAATATTAGTAAAAACAATAACAAAGAACTATGTCATTTCGAGCCCTTCGACTGGCCTCAGGGCAGGCTCCGCGAGAAATCTGATGAACTCGGACCGTCTGACCGAAAACTAGTGCGAAGATACTAACTAAAATGAACTTATGCTGAAGCATTTTTTTATCCCATTCCTACTGGGAGCAATTTTTATTCATTGCGCATGCCGGCAGGAAGATTCTTCCCAAAGATTGTTTGAGAAGCTTACGCCTAAGGAAACTAACGTCACTTTTGTAAACACCGTTGAAGAGGATTCTTTATTTAATAGTATCAATTACCTTTATTTTTACGATGGCGGCGGGGTAGCGGTTGGAGACATAAACAACGACGATCTGCCGGATATCTATTTTACCGCCAATATGCATTCCAATCGACTCTATCTGAATAAAGGAAATTTCAAATTCGAAGACATTACTGAAATGGCTGGGGTTGGAGGGGGAACGGAAGGGTGGACCACAGGCGCCACTATGGCTGACGTCAACGGCGATGGATTCCTCGATATCTACGTGTGTCGGTCGAATTACATGGACAGAAAAGGTCCGAATCAACTGTTCATCAACAACGGGGATTTGACTTTTACCGAGCGGGCCGGGGAATATGGCCTCGCCCACATCGGGCTCTCAAGACAAGCTGCTTTCTTTGATTATGATCTGGATGGCGACCTCGATATGTACCTATTGAATCACTCCATGCACTCAAAAAAGACTTACGGCGCTGCCAGCAAATTGCGCCAAATCCGAGATGATGAAGCGGGGGATAAATTATTTAGGAATGAGGCGGGACACTTTATCAATATCACCGAAGAAGCAGGAATTTACCAGAGCATTCTTGGGTATGGATTGGGTGTGGCTATCGGTGATCTCAATTGGGATGGGTATCCGGATATTTATATCTCAAACGATTTTCACGAGGATGACTATCTCTATTATAACAATGGGGACGGCACGTTTACCGAGGCGCTGAGAGAATCCATGGGACACATCAGCAGCGCTTCGATGGGAAACGATCTGGCGGATTTCAATAATGACGGTCTGCTGGATGTTGTGGTGCTGGACATGTTGCCGGAAAGGGAGAAAATTCGCAAATCGTCAGTCTCCGCCGATCCCTTTGATATTTACGACGCTAAACTGAGTTTTGGATATTATCATCAGGTGCGCAGGAATACCCTGCAGCTGAACCGTGGACCCGCCATTCGTCATAAGGGCACATCAAGGCCGACTTTTCATCTGTTCAGCGAAGTTGGGCAACTGGCGGGCATTCATGCCACCGACTGGAGTTGGACGCCTCTGTTTGTTGATCTGGATAATGACGGGTACAAAGATTTATTCATCAGCAATGGTATTTTTCGTCGTTCCAATGACCTGGATTACCTGAATTATATCAAAAAAAAAGAGACCCAAGCGCTCATTGGCAGGCAGGATCCTGCGGGGACTCCCGTGCCAATAGAAAGGGATAAGCTGACCGAGATCGTCCGGCACATACCCAGTGTTCCGGAGGCCAATTATGCCTTTCATTCGAACGGAGATCTCACTTTCTTAAATCGTGCCTCTGAATGGGGTCTCGGCGATCCCGGTTTTTCGAGTGGGGCGGCGTATGCGGATTTCGATAATGACGGCGACATGGACCTCGTAGTAAACAATGTCAATGCACCGGCTGCGATTTACAAAAACCTGCTTTATCAAAACGCCAGGGGGTGGGATAAAACTGATGACACTAATAATTTAGATGACCCTGCCCATAAATCCCTCCCCCCAGGCTATCTCAAAGTGCGATTAACCGGACGGGGTCAGAATACATTCGGTATTGGCGCCAAAGTTGTTCTTCATTATCGAGACAAAATATTCTTCCAGGAATTAATGGCCACCAGGGGATTTCAATCATCGGTGGAACCAGTGTTGAATTTCGGGCTGGGAAACATTGACCGTCTTGATTCACTGGAAGTTATCTGGGCTACCGGTGATTACCAGGTATTGAAAAATCTCCCGGCCAATCAAACTGTCACACTGTACCAAACGGACGCCGCTGCTGCTTACACCTATCCATCCCAGAGAAATGATCAGCCGATGTTCCAGGATATTACCAAAGAAGTACAGCTCGACTATTCGCATCAGGAGAATAGATTCATTGAATTTAATCGAGAACCGTTTATCCCCCATTTCTTATCCACGGAAGGCCCGGCCTTAGCCATAAAGGATGTCAATGGCGACGGCTTGGAGGATTTGTATCTTGGAGGAGGAAAACATCAACCGGGCTGTATCTTTCTGCAGAACCGGCAGGGAGGATTTGAAGCCGTTATCGATTCTGTGTTTGTCAAGGACGGCCGGAGTGAAGATGTGGATGCCGTCTTTTTTGATGCTGATGG
>JADFPY010000185.1 GCA_022562085.1 candidate division KSB1 bacterium
TTCTTTTCGCTCGCCGACAAATTAGCTGCGCTCGCAGGAAATTTGTAACCCACCTGTGGCTTCACCAGGCAATCCCTTGCGGACGCAATTATTGTGCGGATTGCATCTTGAGTATCACCTATTCAACTTGTTTAGCCTTCCGTCGGGGATTATACAAGGTAAACAATGGGTAAATCCCCTGGGTTCAACTATCCTCCGGTTTTGCCCGGGAAGTGCTCATATCCACCTCTCGAAACAGAAACGACAGCAGCGCAAAGCGTCGCCCCTTTGTCACCTCCGTCACTTCGTGCAGATGGGAGCAGGAAAACAGGAGTCCGCAGCCCGTATCAGGGCGGTAGAGGTGGGGCCCGTATTCACGAAATCTCAGATAGCCACCCTCGTAATCCACGTTCAGATTCAGTGTAAAAGCAAACCGGCGATGAGCGGTGGCAGGACTCAGGTTGTCTCGGTGCGCATCGAAAAAACCGCCTGATGCTGCATCGTAGCAAACGATCTTGAAGCCTTCAAAGCGAGTGGCCCTGAACACAAAAGCTTTCCGGACTTCGGGCATGAGCCGGCGCCCGACTGTCGATGTGAGAAGCTTCAAGAGTTCCTTATCTCTGACAATGTGGTCGCGCCGCCGTTTGAGGTCCGGGCTGAGTCTATCCTCACGGCGGCCGCCGTGTGACTGCTCCACGCCGGTCTCCTCACTACCTTGATTGTGCCAGACGTCGATCAGGTTCTGGCACATTCCCGGGTCGAGTAGATTGGGAACCAGAAGCACGGGTGCCTGGGCCACAATCTCCACGGGCTCTTCAGGGGGCAGGGAGGAGTGGAGAATTGAAATGACTTCTTGCACGGCGGCTTCCGTATCCTCTAAGAAGAGTGACGCCAACACCCGCAGGTTCGGATCGAGCACAAAAATGACCGTCTTTTCCTCTGCATCCAGGCGGTACGCCTTCCTTACTTTTCCGTCGACATCTGAAAAAACCGGCATGGCAAACTTGTCTCCGGCAGCCTCTTGCGAGTCGGCCTCCTGCCCGGTACGTCTCACCGCAAAAATTGGCACATCCCCGGAGAGGCCGGCGTGCAAAGCCGCTGAGAAGCGCAGCAGGTTGCCAACCGGTTCAGCGTCGCCGAAAATGAGGACTGTGGATCTGCCCCCCGCCTTGGCGTAAAAGCGTGTCGGCGTGCCCTCCTCAAGGGGCAGAACAAAATCCGCAGCCCGCTCGCCCCGGCCGGGCCCAGGCATCTTTCTTTCCATAAATTTTCCTATTAATTTTATCCCTTGAAGTAACTCATCAGCTTTTAGCTGTTGGCCTTGAGCTCGCTGATGAGGTTATTTATCATCTTTTGTTTTTTTAACTGATCCAAAAATTTCTCGTTGTGTGCAACCAATTTTATGAACAATAGCCAACAGCTAATAGCCAATAGCTGAATTTTTATCCCTTGAAAATAAAAAATTTGCGCATGGCAAAGTTTATCAATAGAGCTGAAACCAGATTGGCAGTGAAAGCATAGGTCGTTTGCATATTGTAATATCTGATTAAGAATCCCATTAGACCTGTCCCTACACCCATGCTTACGCCGGACACAAGATAAAATAAGCCGATTTCAATAATTCTGTTATGCCGGCCGGATTCGAATACCCAAAATATGTTAAGGAGGTAGGCAACCAGGTTGCTGAAGATCCAGGCGACGCCGTTAGACAACATGGAATTGAGTGAACGGGTTGCGACATCTACTGCTGCAACAGATAATCCTAACGTTGCCACCGCGTAGTCATTTTCCTGTAGCGATGGGAAAATCTTCCACGCAGCAAGATGAAAAATGATTATGTGCACGATAGTAGCAGCACCACCCGAAAGGCTGTATTTCACAAACTGAACCAAGGGTCCGGATTTTATTTTTACTCCATCTTCCATCCTGGCTCTCTTTCCGGCGTCACGGGCGCGCCTGCCTCTTCCAGTTTCTGCTCGGGATTCTTCAAATCAGTTTCAATTAGGGCTCGCAATTTTTTCAAAACAAGGAAATGTTGGTTTTTTGATGAAAGTTTTGGGGATGTTCAGAACTTAAAGGAAAACACGGAAAAGTGCAAGGGAAAAGAGGTGGGGGTTTATTTAAGTTGATTTCAAAATTTGATATTCCTGGGAATTCATAATATTAACAAAGGGATTTAACACGATCATCACCGCAAAAGGGATTAAGAGCACTTGGCTGGGAATCTGAAATGCACTTCTGAGAGAGCACTGAACGCATTGAAAATACCCGCTCCCTTTTGTTGGTGCATGAATTAATTGCGAGCTGCTTGCTATGAACTGACGAACTCGAATCTGTTCAGTTCCTTCCTTGCTTGGATACATGGGCTAACGATTCCTCGCTCAAAGCTTCAATAAGTGGTGCACGAATTCTCTTCCACTGGTCGTGAAATGGACATGGATTGTCATCATGACACTCGGGCAGGCCAAGAGCGCAGTCATGTGTTAGCGTTGTGCCATCAATGGTTTTCACGATGTCAATGAGGAATATTTGATCCACAGGGCGCCCAAATGAGAACCCTCCTTGCCTTCCTTTAGATGAGTTTAGAATTCTGGCTTTCACCAAAGATTGAAAAGTTTTCGCCAGAAACGGGGCCGGCGTTTCTGCTTGTTCGGCTAATTCCCGAATTCTCCAAAACTGTTTCTCAGGATGGCGAGCCATCTCCACCAAACCCCTTAAAGCATACTCACAAGCACGACTGAATATAACGGGCATTTGAACCTTCTCATTTTTGGTTTAGCAGAATTCGTTTGCAATGTAACCAATCAGAGAATTAAAGGCAAATTAAATCGGATAAAAATATCCTAAAAAACTTGAAACATTTATAAACCTTGCGTAGTATCCTTTAATAGGATAAAATTATCCGATTTAAAGTAGTCGGGTAATTATTCAAATATTCACAAACAAAGGAGGTCTGAAAAATGAATGGAAAAATGTTCAGTTTCGTAACCCTGGTTCTGGGGATGTTATTCATAGGTCACGTAGACATTGCCCATAGCTATCCGTGGTTTGCGCGGAGACTCGTGGATAGCTGCAACAAATGCCATACTGCTTTCCCGCAGAATAACGACTACGGACAGTACGTCAAGTATTCCGGCTATGAGTTGCCGCAGATGAGCTATGACGGACTGGAGGAGTCAATGATACGCCGCTTCCTAAGATATTTCCCCGTGGCAGGTCGCTTTGAAATCGACGCTATCAACTCCGGACCGTCTGAGCTAAGAGGTGATGTCAACATGCGGGAAGCCCAGCTGATTAGCGGTGGCAGCATCTTGAATAATAAGGTGAGCTGGTGGTTCCATAAGCACGTGGTCGAAGAAAATGAATTTATCAGCCTGTTCGACGGGACTCCACATGAGATGTGGGGCCAGTACAATCTCAGATTCAGCAAAAATGACGTGACCAGGGTTAGTCTGCGCTACGGTATGTCAGAGCTGCCCCTGGCTTTCTCACCCAGCAAAACCATGCTGAGCGAGATTCCATACGCTATTTATAATGCTGCCCTAGGTGCAAATAATTTCACGCTGAGCATACCGGAGTACGGCTTCTCTATCTTTGCCACTAACATGGGCGGAGATAATTACAATCAGGTCAAGGCCAATGCGCAGTTGGCCGTAGTTAACGGCAAGGCTGAGTTCTCTAGCGGCTTTAGCAACATCTTTGGTCGAGCGTCTGTGCCAATTGGAAGGACCTCGCTGGGCACTTTTGCCTACTTTGGCTCCGGGGAGCTCATGATGGCCATAGCAGACGAACACGGCGAAGAGCATGGTGAAGAAGGAGGAGAGCATGGAGAGGAACCCATGGAACACGATATGGGCATGATGATGGATAATAGCTTTTACCGGCTTGGCCTGGATTTTACTTGCTCTATAGCGCCCAATGCCAATTTCTATGCCCTGGCTCTCTATGGCCGGGATAGTAACCCGCTGGCATTTGCTGAGAGCCGGGCTGGCCGATTTTTCGGCGGTTTTGCCGGTCTCGACTATTTCTTGAATGAAAGACTTATGCTGCAATTCCGCTACGACGGCGTCAGATTTGACAGCCCGACAGTCGCGCAGCACGACGATGAAATGGGTGAAGAGAACGAGGATTCAATGGACGATATGGATATGGATCACGAGGGCGAAGGCGGCCATGGCCACGGCGCCCTCGTAACTGCTGACATGGATGACATTGTCCTTGGCTTGCACTTTATACCATTTAAGCAATTCGAACGGCTGAAACTCGTGACTGAATATAAGTTTGGTCTCAAGGGGACAGGTGACTTACTGATGAGCGGCTTTCACCTGGCCTTCTAATTCTTCGAGGCGTTAATGAGTGAGATTGGTGATACTTATGATGAAGCTCGACTTGGGCGCGGGAGAGTCCCGGCCCTCAATATTAACGCTCTATATTAAGGAGAAAGAACGATGAAAGACAAAGTATTTCACAGCTTGATAGTCGTGTCGCTGCTATTCACCACTATCTCATTTGCCCAGTCGAGCGGCTATGCTGCTGACAAAGTAACAACTGGCGGCGTGATAAGCGGCCGCGTAACTTTTTCAGGACAACTAGTTGACCCGAAAATTCTAGTAGTAACTAAAGACAAGAACGTCTGCGGACGATCCACACACAAGGACGAGTCTTTGCTGGTAGGCGAAAATCACGGACTCAAAAACGTGGTCGTTTACTTGACCGATGTCAAGACCGGCAAAGCCTGGTCAGCCCCGGCGGCAGGCTATAAGCTCGATCAAGAGGGTTGCCAGTTTTCACCTCATATTATGGTCGTACCAGCCGGGCAGACGTTGGAGATACTCAACCCGGATGGCGTCCTGCACAACATTCACACGCACAGCGAGCGCAACGCCGCGGTCAATAAAGCCATGCCCAGGTTTCTCAAAAAACTGAAGCTAAGCTTTGAACAGCCGGAAATTATCAAAGTCAACTGCGATGTGCACAATTGGATGGGTGGCTGGATTGTGGTGGCCGCGAGCCCGTACTATGTACTGACTGACGAGCACGGCGACTTTGAGCTGGATGGCGTACCAGCCGGCACTTACAAGCTCAAATTCTGGCACGAGAAGCTGGGTGAGCAAACTCAGGCCGTGGTAGTCAAGCCCAATGAGACCGTAAAAGTGACCGCGGTATTCCAAGGGGCGCAGTAATTGAATACGCCAGCTATTACTGCCCCAACAGTCGAGTTGCCGCAGACGACTGCACCTGCAAAAGCCCAGCAGGCTGGATTTGCCATAGGCTTTATTTGGGCGGCGCTGAGTATTGCGCTGACGATGGGCTTTGCCATCGCTGCCCACCTGGCTTTTGTGATCGGCTTTGACTTCCCGCTGGGCCAGGGCTTTGCCAGCTTCATCCAGGTGCATGGTCACGCTCAGCTGCTCGGCTGGACCGGACTTTTCATCATCAGTATTAGCCTGCATTTTATTCCGCGACTGATCGGCACGCCCATTGCCCAGCTCAGGCTGGTTCACTGGATCCTTGGGCTACTGGTCACGGGTCTTATCCTTCGCGGTCTGGCCCAGAGCACTGTGCCTTATCTCCAGAACTCACCCTTCTTTGGTCTGGTTAATTTCCTGAATAGTCTATCGGGATTTCTGGAGTGGAGCGGCCTGCTTATCTATTTTATACTGCTGATCAGGCTGTTGGCTGGAGCCGGAAGCTCTAAGAGCCGGCCGGCCTTGCAGCAAGTACGACCGTTCTTTGCCATGATGATTATAGGCTTCGCTTTATACGCGAGCTTAAATCTGGTGCTGCTTACGGACATGGTAGTGCGTGGAGCCACGGTGCTAAATCAGGCCTGGAACGAGCTGGCGATCCAGATATTTGTCGGCTTGGTTCTCCTGCCTGTAGCGATGGCCTTTTCAGTGCGTATGTTTCCACTCCTGCTGCGGCTACCGGCGGTTGATTGGCCGGTGCGCGCACTAGCCTATGCCTATGGCTTTGGCTTTTTCCTGCAGGTTCTACCGAGTGTGCCCGTGGTAGCCAGACTGTCAAGTCAGCTACCCCTGGTGGTCGCGCATCTTGGCGCGATCATAAAAGGCTGTGTCATCTTGTGGTTTATCTGGCAGCTGGACATCCTGACCCGTTTACGGCAGCCCTGGACTGTTAAGCGTAGTGGACAGCCAGCCATAGATCGTCGGCCGACGCGGCCCGGTTTGCCGGATTATGGTAACTTCGGCCGCTTTGAAAGATTGGTCTACTCGGCTTACAGCTGGCTGGTGGTCGGGGTCATGTATGAGGTTCTATCGAGTCTCTCCTTTCTCTTGGGCCGACCGCTGCTGCACGGCAGCAGTGTGATACGCCACATCTATCTGCTGGGATTTATCACTTTGCTTATCCTCGGCTTGGCGGTACGCATGATCCCGTCTTTTGTTGGCAAGCGGCGGGTGTTTAGCCCGAGGCTGGTGGACGCTACCTTTTGGCTGGGTAATGCGGCGGTGCTATTCCGGATCGTGCCCATGATGATACCTGTATCCTGGTATGAGGCCTGGCCAATCAGCGTGACTCTAGCTAGTACTGGCTTTGGACTTTCGGGCATAGTCGCCCTGGCAGCTATCTGGTGCCTCGCTATAAATTTACGCAAGACAATAGTTTGTGCAGATGCTCAGGACGTGATGTGCGGCTGCTGATCAGGCGGCTTCAAAAAAGTAATTATGTTAGACTTCTGCAAAATGTAGTCTGTGTGTCATTTCGGGCGTTAGCGAGAAATCTGAAACTGTGTAAAACCAGATTTCTCCCTTCGGTCGAAATGACGAATTGAGTTGTTTTGCAGAACTCTAAAACAATGATCTAGGTTTGATACATTTTTTCGATAATTTCTTTGTTTTCTTCAAGTACAACTTTCCGTTTTACTTTCATGGTGGGAGTCAATTTTCCGTTTTCGATCGTGAAGGGTTCGGACAAAAGTTTAAATTTTCGAATGCGTTCATAATTAGAAAAATGTTTTTGCTGCTCATCCACTTCTTTTTGAATGAGATCGACTATCTCCTGAGCAGTGACAAACTCTTGATTATTTTCTGAATTAATTTTTAAGCTTTTTTTATCAGCATAAATTTTTAAAGCTTCAAAGTCAGGTACGATCAGTGCGCTAATAAAATTGCGCTTGTCGCCTATTAAAACAACTTGCTCAATATACCTGCTATCCTCCACAGCTTTCTCGATGGCTTGCGGCGCTACTTTCTTGCCACCAGAGGTAACGATGAGCTGTTTTTTTCGATCCGTGATAGAAAGATACCCTTCTTCATCAATTTTGCCGATATCGCCGGTATGGAACCAGCCATTGATCATAACTTCAGCGGTTTCTGCCGGCATGTTATAGTAACCTTGCATCACGCTGTCACCCTTAACCAATATCTCACCATCATCAGCAACTTTCATTTCAATGCAAGGCAAGACTTTCCCAACCGAACCGGGTTTCGGTCTTTCCAAACGATCCACTGAAATCACCGGCGATGTTTCCGTCAGGCCGTAACCTTCCAACATCGCTAATCCAACAGAAAAAAAGAATCGAGCGACTTCTGCAGACAACGGCGCACCGCCTGAAATGAAAAAACGAATGTTACCCCCGGTACGTTGCCGTATTTTTGAAAGCACCAGCTTATCCGCGACGGCATATTTTAAAGCAAGAAAAAAACCGTCGCTTTTACCAGCAAACTTGTTTTCAGATTTCTCCTTGCCAACTTTCAAAGCCCAATTAAAAAGTTTTTGCTTCAATACACTTCCTTCTTCTACTTTTGCTTCAATTTTTGCTTTGACTTTTTCAAAAAACCGGGGAACGGATGCCATGATGTTTGGAGTGCAATTCATTAAATCTTCACCCACATTTTCTAAACTTGAAGAATAGACAATGGTGGCGCCTCGATAAAAATAGACATAGTCAACGGTTCTTTCAAAGGCATGTGAAAGGGGTAAAAATGATAACCCCTTATCGCTGGAAACGATATCAAGGGCTTCGGAGCATGCCAAAAAATTGGAAACAAAATTGCTATGGCTGAGCATCACACCTTTCGGAGTACCGGTGGTACCCGAAGTATAAATAATGGTTGCAAGCGACTCCGGTTTGACTAATTGAACAGCTTGTTTGAAAAATTCCGAGTTCTCTTGCTCACGACCTTTCTTTCTAATTTCATCAAATGAGATAACCTCGCCCGTTACTGCCTCCTCATCCATAGCAATGATTTTTTTAACTTTGCCGATTTGATCCCTAATTTGAAAAATTTTATCCGCTTGCATCGAATTGGAGACGATAACAAACTCACTTTCACTGTTTTCAATGATGTACTGAATTTGTTCAGGAATTAAAGTAGGGAAAATAGGTACGACAACCACACCTAGTAAATGGCAGGCGAAATCAACAACATGCCATTCGGGACGGTTTTCAGATAATAAAATCGTCTTGGTTTCGGGTTTTACACCAAGCTCTTTGAAACCAATAGCAAAATCAAGCACCCGTTCCTTAAACTCATGAGTTGAAATATTATAATATTTATCATCCTTGCCGCGATAGACCAGGTGATCCGGTTTATTGTATTGCGTGACAATATATTCAAACAGTTGGTTAAGCGTTTCCATACCTTTTAAATGCCTCTCTACTTCCAATGAATTTTT
>JADFPY010000186.1:0-7500 GCA_022562085.1 candidate division KSB1 bacterium
CGGAGCTTTTGCTGAAGATTGGTAAGTTTGACGCTGCCATTGAAAATTATCGCAAAGCTCTGCAACAAGATCCTTCTTTTACGGCTTCGTCACTAGTATAGTGTCAAGTTAATTATATTGGGTAATAACTGTTGAATCCTAACCTAATATTATATATATTCTCTCAAAGTAGTCAAATTGACAAAAGCTTTGAGGGTGACAATGAAAAAATACATTGTTCGTTTATCCAATCTTGAATGTGAGACTCTAAAGAAATTGATAACATCAGGACGAGGCCCGGCACGAATGTTTGCACGGGCACGAATCTTACTTAAAGCAGACCAGAGCGATGATGGTCCTGGGTGGTCGGATGAAAGAATCAGCGAAGCATTCGATGTGACTGTGCAGACCATCGAACGAGTTCGCAAGCAGCTTGTAGAAGAGGGGTTCGACGCAGTTTTATCTCGGCGAGAGTATAAGCAGAAAGTTTCTCGCAAGAAAATTGATGGTGACGTGGAAGCCCGTCTGATTGCTCTTTCGTGCAGTGATCCCCCAGAGGGTCGCGCCAGATGGACACTGCGTCTGTTGGCAGATAAGGTAGTAGAACTTGGATATGTGGAGAACATTTCGCATGAAGCTATCCGCCAGACTTTAAAAAAAACGAACTTAAACCGTGGTTGAAGCAGCAGTGGTGTATTCCCCCGGAGGCCAATGCCGCCTTTGTTTGCGCAATGGAGGATGTCCTTGAAGTTTACAAGCGACCCTATAATCCAGAGGAGCCACTTGTCTGCATGGATGAAACAAGCAAGCAACTGACCAAAGAAATCCGCCAGACTGTAGCCGCGAAATGCGGTAGGCCTACCCGAATTGACTGTGAGTATGAGCGCAACGGCGTCAGTAATCTGTTCATGTTCTATGAACCCTTCGGTGGCAAGCGCTATGTTTCGGTAACGGATCACCGAAAGAAAATTGATTGGGCTTTTCAGATAAAAGAGTTGTTGGACTATCATTATCCTCATGCAAAAAAAGTTGTTCTGGTTATGGACAACCTCAACACGCATGCCGGTGGCTCGCTATACGAAGCGTTCCCGCCACAGGAAGCAAAGCGATTGTTGGACCGATTGGAGATACACTATACTCCTAAGCATGGTAGTTGGCTCAATATTGCTGAAATCGAATTGAGGATTCTGTCAACCCAATGTCTCAATCGCAGAATCGCTGATAAACATACATTAGAACACGAAGTGGCTCAATGGCAAAATCAGCGCAATTTTCTCAAAGCCAAAATCGACTGGCGCTTTTCATCTGATGATGCCAGAATTAAGTTGAAACGGCTTTATCCAACACTATTAACTTGACAGGACACTAGGTATTGCCAGCAATTACAATTATAAAGGTGAGCACCAAAATGCCCGGAAGGAACTTCAAAAATTGTATGATGCTGCTCAAAACGATGGTCAGAGACGAGCTGCCCATTTTGCTAAGACTGTTTCCTACGTTCATGAAGGTAATCTCGATATGGCTCTGAAGGAGCAAGAGAACAGGTATGATTTGGCAGCGAAAATTAATGATGCCGCCGCGATGTCCGGCGATTTGGCGACTATGGGAAATATTTTGCTCCAGTTTGGGAAACCCGATGCAGCGTTTAAGAAATACCATAAGTCATTAAAAATCATGCAGGAGTCAGACCACTCGAAACAGCAGAAGGACCTTGCTGAACGATTTCATCATTCCAATTTAGCTCAAGTCGCTTTGAAGAAACATGACCTTGCCAAAGCCAAAAAGCATGCGAATGAATTCAAGGTTCAAGCGGAAGCTGCAAAAAATCGTTTTCAGATTTGGCTGGCGCATCAGTTAGCGGGTATGATTGCTCTCGAAGAAAAAGACTACGAAAAAGCCGTGACTGAGCTGGAGCAAACCAACAAGCAAAACCCCTACAATTTGTACAGGCTTGCAATGGCTTACAAAGGCAAGGGCGATACGTATAAAGCGAGAGCAATGTTCGAAAAGGCCGCGAATTTCAACGCCTTGAATAGCATGAACCAAGCTTTTGTGAAAATAAAATCCCAAAAAATGATGTCGAAGAAGTCATAATTGCCTCCTCAAAACCTCCCGGAGGTCCTAAAAATCCGGGAGGTTTAAGGTAAATGTATGAGCGCTCACAGGGGCGAATTTAATTCAAAACTCGGGTTTATTTTGGCCACTGCCGGTTCCGCTGTCGGACTCGGAAACATCTGGGGATTTCCCTTTCAGGTTGGCAGTGGAGGTGGGGCGATCTTTGTGCTCATCTATCTCGCCTTCTGCTTTATTTTATGTTATCCGATTATGGTCACTGAAGTCGCCATTGGACGCAAAACCAGCCGCAATCCGGTAGGAGCGTTTAATGCACTTGGATTTAGAAAATGGTCGTTTATCGGTAAACTCGGAATCGTCAGCGGCTTTTTGATTTTATCTTTTTATAACGTGCTTGCCGCGTGGTCGCTGGGCTACTTCATTGAGATGTTGCAAGGCAACTTTGAAGTGGGCCAGAAGTTTACGCAATTCACTTCAAACGTTCCTTTGATCGCAGTTTATTCGGTCATTTTTATGAGCGCTACCGCTTTCATCGTTTCCGGCGGAATTAAAAGCGGCATCGAGCGAACGGCAAAACTCTTAATGCCCTCGCTGGTAATTATTATTTTGTTTCTTGTCGGTTATGCATTTACTCTGCCAAATGCGATGCAGGGTATTGAGTTTTACCTCATGCCCGATTTTTCCAAACTCAATTTACAAGTGGTTTACAGCGCTCTGGGTCAGGCGTTTTTCTCTTTATCTTTGGGAATGGGCGCTTTGATAACTTACGGCAGCTATTTTTCAAGGAAAGAAGATATTATCAGCTCGGTTGCTTATATTACTTTGGCCGATGCCGGAATAGCATTTGCCGCCGGTTTGATGATGTTCCCGTTTGTTTTTTCACAAGGGTTAGCGCCCAATGGCGGCAGCGGTTTAATCTTTGTGACTCTGCCGGGTGTGTTTGCCTCTTTGGGACCCATGCTAGGCGTGTTTATTGGCGCCTTGTTTTTCCTTCTACTCTCCTTTGCTGCTTTGACCTCGACCGTGTCACTGCTTGAGGTACCCGTGGCTTATGTAATAGATGAGTACAAGCTCGAACGCAAAAAGGCAGCCTGGCTGGTCGCAGGAGCAATTTTCCTGGTGAGTATTCCGTCAATTCTAGCCAACGGCGCTTCTGAATTCTTCACCTCTTTTGTTCACTACTTTGGGCATGATAACCCAAAAAGTTTTATGGCTATGGTTGTCGATGTCGCTAATAGTTCGTTATTGCCACTCGGCGGTTGTTTGATTTCCTTTTTTACCGCTTACATCTGGAAAAAGGAAAATTTAAACCAAGAGCTGAGAATTGGCAATGAAACATTTGAAGGTTCATTTATCGAAAAATACATCGGGGTTGCTGTTTGCTATTTATGCCCTTTTATTTTAGGAGTATTATTTATTTTAACTGTGCTTGATCTTTATTTTGGAATTAAAATTATCACTTGATTTTTGGAGGAGAAATGAAAGATCGAATATTCAGTCTTATTCTAGTTTTATTTTTTGTAACGTCAACTACAGCTGCAGCAACGGATGACGCTAAAAAGCAACCCGTCAGTAAAATTCTTTATGAGGTCATAACCGAAAAGGGAATCGCTGCGGCGGTTAAGAAATACCATTCTCTTAAAAAGAAAAAACTTGACAAATATGATTTCAAGGAGGCCGAACTAAATACTTTGGGTTACCGGCTACTCGGCGAAAAGAAAAATGCCGAAGCAATTGCGATACTTAAGTTGAATACTGAGGCTTACCCGAAGTCACCGAATGCTTATGATAGTTTGGGCGAGGCTAACATGCGAGATGGCAATAATGATATGGCTATACAAAATTACGAAAAGTCTTTATCATTGTTAACGAGCGTTGATATCGATGAAAACACCAGAACACTGCTTGAGAGAAATGCTAATTCTAACATAAGTTATCTCAGGAATCCGGAGAGTTTAATGGAATCAACGGTTATCAATGATTTTATTTCCGAGAATTCCGCTTTTCCATTTGGCAAGCTAAACCCGAAAGCACCCAAAGAGACGGAACAGTTTGGTCAATTAGCAGGCGTGTGGCAGTGCACCAATTTTGCTTTCGTGAACGGACAGTGGTTCTCTGGCTGGCCGGCAACCTGGGTCTGGAAATACGTTTTGGATGGATTTGCAGTACAGGATTTGTGGTTTCAGAAAGAAGAGAACCTGCCGCCTCCCCGTGTTTCTCTGCATCGAGATTTTTCAGGCACTAATATGCGCATTTATGATACCGCAAAAGAAAAGTGGGAGATTATGTGGTTTCACAACGGCCTGAATTCAAAAGGCACGCCAAACGGTACCTCCCAATTTGAAGCGGAATTTATGGACGATCAGATTATCATGACGCCGAAAAATCCAGGGAGTGGACCTTTAAGAAGAATTGTGTTTCATAATATTACCGCGGATTCCTTCGACTGGAAATCTGAGACTTCTGAGGATGAAGGAGAAACCTGGAAGCCGCGATTTCGAATAGAAGGAAAACGAATTCAGTAGGAAAAATAAAAAGCGGAGCAAATTTCAACTCCGCTTTTTTAAAATCGAAACTTGAATATCTAAATCCTAAGCAATTTGTGGCGTCCTGAAAAAAGTTGACAGTTATTGGTGTTTTTTCTTTGAGTTACCATTTGGGGTTTCGCGTTTTTGATTTGAAATTTTGTTTCGAATTTAGAATTCAGGAATTCAGAATTAGTTCTCTGCGATTTCTTCTGCTTTCATTTTAATCACCCCGCAAGAAATACGAGCGCCAGCCGCACCGGTCGGTTGTGAAGTCATGTCATCGGGGTCGGCGTGCAGGATGACTCCTTTGCCGACAATCGAGTAGTCTCCCATTATGCTAAGATGCGAATCAACAAAATCTGCGTGGGCCGTGCCGTTTGCATCCGCGGTGATGTTGCCAAGGTCGCCCATGTGCCGTTCCTCAGCATCACGACCTGCGTGGGATGCACCGGCTGGGTTGAAATGCCCGCCGGCTGATTTACCGTCGCCGCTGCTGCAATCTCCAAATTCATGAATGTGAAAACCGTGCTCTCCTTCCGGCACACCTTCAAAATGCGCGACTACCTGAACACCGCCTTTCACTTTTGTAAAAGTCACAGTTCCGTGTGCTTCGTTGCCTTCGGTGGTTTGCATTTCTGCAACTGCGGTTTGCATTTTATCTGCTGCTTGGTCTGATTTTTCATAGCAGCCAAACCATCCAATTATAAATAAACCTAAAAATGAAACCAGGGTTTTTCCGAATTTCGTTTGCATAAAAACCTCCTAATTAAATTGATTTAAATTTCAAACCGAATATAGAAACGATTTTTGAAATGTCAATAAAAATTGACGCTCATGTTAATTTGTGTAAAATGGCTTGATTAAGTCGATTGGAATATTTAACCTGATATAATCAAAAACCATGGAGATAAATCATGCAATTTGGCACTGTAAAAATGTGGGACTCGAGCAAGGGATTCGGCTTCATCGTTTCAGATGATGATGATGATTTGTTCGTTCATGTGAGTAATTTGCAAATTACAGTGAAGGGGAATAGACTTGAGGAAGGTCAACGCGTCGGGTTTGATGTTCGCCGGGATATGAAAGGGGATAAGGCAATCAATGTCAGGGTTGTGGATTAAAGTCAGTGCGCTGTGTCTTCGTTTCCTTTTTTATTCTTCATAAGATTTTCCGCAAAAGTTAAAACCGCATAATCCAACCAACGTTGTGTGCCAAGAGGTGTTTTCTCTGCCGAAACATAACCCATGTGGCCGCCGCTTTTTGTTAAGTTAAAATTCAAGAATTCATTTTCAGGCAAATTGTCAAAACTTTCTTTTGGGACAAACGGATCGTCATCGCTGGTAAGCAGGTATGTCGGCGTTGAGATTCCAGATAAAAATTGTTTTGCGCTGCATTTTGAGTAGTAGTCTTCAGCGGATTTAAAATTGTTCAGAGGAGCGGTGCAAATTTCATCAAAATCGCGAAGTTTCATCTTCCACTTAAAGTCAATTTTTGGAAAATCCGAAAAGTGCTCTCGCCTTTCTCTCATTGCTTTTTTTAACAGCCGCATAAATCGCAAGTCATAAACTCTGTTTTGGCTTTGGCATAAAGCAGCAGCACACAGAGATAAGTTTATCGGTGGCGCGACTGCAATTGCCCCTGCAAGATTTGTCGCGAGAGGCTCTTTCTTCTCACCAAGTAATTTCAAAAGAACATTTCCGCTTAAAGAAAACCCGACCGCAATCAGTGGTGAGTCAGGGTAGAGTTCTTCAATTTTTATCATTGCCGCACTTGCATCTTCACTTCTACCAGAGTGATAAGTTTGTCGTGCCAAACCAACCCCTTCGCCACACCCTCTATGATTCATCCGAAACGTAATCCACCCCCGATTTTGAAAGAGCTGTGCAATTCGCAGCATATAGGAGGCATCGGCATTTCCTCCAAGGCCGTGCATGAAAAGAATGGCTCTTCGAAACGTCGATTTTCTGTTTGGGAGATTTTCACAAAGCGCCAATTTATCGCCACCGGAGACTTTTATGTGGTGAACATTGGTGCCTCTTAAATTTTTAGGACTCGGAAGATAGTACCCTGAAATTGTTTGTCTATGGCCTCCTTTAAGAAGAGGGTATGGATTGAATGGAATTAAATTGAGCGGGATTTTCATAAGATTACTTGTATCAAAAAAATAATGTGGTATTTTAAGACTTTATTTTTTAATTTCAACAGAATTTTTTCGCTATTTTAAAATTAAAAATGTTAAAGCTAAAACGAGTGTATGAAACACCCAACAGCGAAGACGGAGTTAGAATTCTTGTGGAGAGGCTTTGGCCACGTGGTTTAACAAAGGAGAGAGCCAAGATTGATATTTGGCTAAAAGACATTGCTCCGAGCACCGAATTGAGGAAGTGGTACAATCATATTCCGGAGAGATGGCCTGAGTTTCAAAAAAGGTATCAGTTAGAATTGGAGGAAAATTATAATGTAGTACGGGGGCTTAAGAAAAAGGTAGATACTACCGATGTTACTTTGGTTTTTGCAGCGAAAGATGCGGCTCGTAATAGTGCAGTTGTACTTAAAGAGGTACTGGCGAAAAGTTTCTTGTAAATTTCTATCTTTTCTTCAAAAAAGACTTGACATTTAATTTTTTTTGATTATATTTGGGTTTGCTCGTTTCTAATAAGAAGTGAGCAATTTTTTTCTGTTCTTTGGAAATAAAGAGTGTGCATAATGACTCTGTCGTCCATTGAGATTTTAATTTTGTAAAGAAACAAGATCAACAACGAAGAGTTTGATCCTGGCTCAGGACGAACGCTGGCGGCGTGCTTAACACATGCAAGTCAGGGAGAACGTTCGAGCTTGCTCGAATTAGTAAACCGGCGGACGGGTGAGTAACACGTAGGTAACCTGCCTCTAGGTTTGGGATAACCTCGCTAACGCGGGG
>JADFPY010000187.1 GCA_022562085.1 candidate division KSB1 bacterium
GCTGAGAAGATTAGTGAGATTGAAAGCGCCATCGAACGGCTGGAGTCTGAATTCCGCGAAAATACCGAGCTTCTGGTGAAAGCCTCAAACGAAGGCAATGTCGAGGCAATCGCCGAGCTGCCAAAGAAAAATGGTATCTTGCGCCCACAGATTGACGACCTTTACGGACAGCTGGAAGAAATCACGTCAACTTATGAAAAAGAGTCTCTGGAGTTTCAAAAGAAGCTGGAAGAGTTGCAGTGAGAGTGGCCAAGTAAAATCACCATCAAGTTTATCATATATCACAGCAGAGGTAAATCTTGCAATAACATTTGAATTTTATTATCTTGGATTAATATTTAGACAACTCACTATAAATAGGTTTTGATTATGGAACACCTTACTATTTCATTGCCGGAAGAGGTTGCCGCTCAGCTAAAAGATGCCTCAAAGAAAATTGGCATCAAACCGGAAGACCTTATGCTTGTTAGCTTACAAGAGAAACTTGCAAACCTAGATTCAGAATTTACTGATGCCATGAAATATGTGCTCAGGAAAAACGCTGAATTATATAAGCGTCTTGCTTGATGAAAATCATATCCCTTTTTCAAATCCTCGAAATGCATCGGCAAATTATCGCTCAATCAGGAGGTTCTCTTGGGATCAGGGATTTTGGAGCACTTGAGTCGGCGCTTGCTCAACCAACGATGACGTTTGACAAAAAGGAATTATATCCAACAGTAACCGAAAAAACAGCCGCCTTGACATTTTCCTTGGCGATGAATCATCCATTTGTTGACGGTAACAAAAGGGTTGCTCATGCGGCAATGGAAGTGTTCCTTTTCTTAAATGGATATGAAATTATTGCCTCAATTGACGAACAAGAAGAATTGTTTTTAAATTTAGCAAGTGGAAAGTTGACAAGGGGAGAATTAAGTGAGTGGATTAAGGAAAAAAGTGTGTCCAAAACCAAATGAATTTGCAACTGAGTTTGGTATATCATCCAAATTCAAGTTCAAAAAAAATCAAAATATAAGGCTTAATCATGAAAAAAAACAATGCCATTTACAAAACCACTTTTCTTACAGCAATCTTAGTGAGCACTCTTGCCTTCACTCAGCAACCCGACTACGGAAAAACCACATTCCCAAATTCAGGAAAACCTGAGGCGCAAGAGATGTTTCTGCAAGGTCTGCTCATGCTGCACAGTTTTCAGTATGAAGACGCCAGAGAGTCTTTTCAGGAGGCACAGCGCATCGACGGGGATTTTGCCATGGCGTATTGGGGAGAAGCCATGACCCACAACCATCCGGTTTGGTTCCGACAGAATCGTGAGACGGCACGTGCCGCCCTTGCAAAACTTGGCAAAACGCCTGAGGCTCGTCTCGCGAAAGCAGCGACGGAACGCGAAAAAGATTATCTCCGCACCCTTGATGTCCTTTTCGGGGATGGCGAGAAGAAAGCCCGGGATTTTAAATATGCTGAGGCCATAGCAAAGCTCGCCGCCAAATATCCGGATGATCTCAATGCGGCGGCGTTTCATGCGGTTGCTCTGCTGGGAACCAGCCATGACGGCCGTGACTTCTCAATTTATATGAAAGCCGCTTCCGTTGCGGAGGAAGTTTTTGCAAAGAATCCTCAACACCCCGGAGCTGCACACTATCTTATTCACTCTTATGATGATCCGATTCACGCGCCTCTTGGGTTGCGACCGGCGCGTGTTTACGCTAAACTCGCTCCTTCCGCTTCTCATGCGCTGCATATGCCATCGCATATTTTCTTCGCTCTCGGGATGTGGGATGAAGCGACAGAATCAAATATAGATGCATATAATGCCGCAAAAAATCGCGCTGAACGGAAGGAGATTCCACTCAGCGGCCACGGATTCCATGCCCTGTCGTGGCTGCTTTACAGTAATCTGCAACAGGGTCAGTACGCGGATGCACGTAAACTCCTTGATACGGTCGAGGGGCACTACCCATCGACTAACATTAAACGCAGAGCCCGGCAGACGGTCATCCGCATGAATACCACGTTTGCATTTGAATCACAGCGTTGGGATCATGAAATGAATCGACTGGGGATTAAAGAATCCGAAATGGGAACTGAGACCAGCTCGGCTTTCTGGTTTGTCAAAGGTGTGGCTGCTCTTGAAAATGGCAAATTATCGGAGGCTCAACAAGCATTGGCTCGCGTGAAAGACAAACTCAAAGGCAAAGAGGATGACGGTGCCGATGTGCTGCGACTGGAACTGGCCGCGCTTATTCAGCTTAAGCAAGGCAATGAAGAAACGACGATCAATCTTCTTAAACAGGCGACTGACGTTGAAGATCAGATGCCGTTGGATTTTGGACCGCCCTGGCCCATGAAACCGTCGCATGAGCTTTTCGGGGAAGTTCTCCTTGAGTTAAATCGTCCGGAGGAAGCGATGAAGCAGTTTGAGCTGGCCCTAAAACGCACCCCTCGGCGAGCCTTTTCTCTATTAGGTCTGGCTCGTGCGGCCGGTAGAGCAGGCGACAGTGAAACCGCTCATAGAACCTATAGTGAACTTAATGAGATATGGCGCAACGCCGACAGTGAACTGCCTGCACGAAACGAGGTTCGCTCTGCGCTTGAGCTTACACAAGCTGGCTCGGAGTAGTTTTTTTTAAAAAACTGTTTTGCTAGTGGTATTGGTGAACACCTGGCGAAAATAAATTTACGGATAAACAAAAATAGTCTTTGTGGAGTCCGAGGAGCCTTTTCGTTTAGAGTAAATTGGAAGGACAATCTTCTACCTGTGGTTTTTTATATTGATGAGATCAAGTATTATTGAAGTTTTGCTTGTTACCAATTCGGCAGACTCTGTTTACCGAATTCACTGATATACCTAAGACAAAGATTTCCGAGCTTGTGTCTCGGAACTTGGAACCTCAAGTTGGTATCACAATCTGTGATACCAGAATCCTATAAACCAGTCGCAAATTGCGACCACCCTCATCTTTGAAATCGCATTTTGCGACACCGAATTTTCCATTGACAAATCTCCGTAATTTTTGTACCATTAACCCAATTATGCCAACCTCAAAATCCTTAATTCCAGTTGAACGAATTGAAAAATCAATTCTCTTAATCCGCGGCCACAAGGTTATGCTCGACAAAGACCTGGCTACTCTTTACGAAGTAAAACCCATCGCCTTGAGACAACAAGTTAGGCGTAACATGGACCGCTTTCCTGATGACTTCATGTTTCAGCTTACTCAAGAGGAGGTTGATGTTTTGGTATCACAAAATGTGATACCTTCCAAACGGAGTCTTGGAGGTTATCTACCGTATGTCTTCAACCAAGAAGGAATTGCCATGCTCTCAAGCGTACTTAGAAAGTGAGCGGGCTGTTCAGGTCAATGTTCAAATCATGCGAGCTTTTGTCCGGATGCGTCAGCTGCTTGCCTCACACAAAGGACTAATGGAAAAAATTCTGGCCATGGAAAAGAAGTATGACGAGAAATTTAAGCTTGTCTTTAAGGCCATCTACCAGCTAATGAAGGAAGAAGAAAAACCCAAGCGCCAAATTGGTTTTAAAACCGACAAATAAACCAATTATATTTGGTAATGTCCCATTTATTGGTAGAAACTTTATTAATATTTTTATAATCTCAGAGAGGCACGGTATGCCATATGCCTAATTGGTTTTCTAAGAAATGATTTCAAAGACCGTAGGGAAGGGTCGCGACCCTTCCCTAAATTAGAGCTAATCACAATGAAGTTGGCAGAATGAACCGTACTAACTTAACTGATTCTTCAACACCCCATCGGGATGAGATTGCTGAGGTCCTTCGGCTGATGGTTGAACATGCCGCCACTTATTTTCGACAACTCGATGATCTGCCGGTTCGATCTAAGAATGTTGAAGAGGCCGCAAAATCTTTTGAGGCAAAGTTACCGGAAACCGGCGAGGGTGCTGCCCGGACTTTGCTAACTCTCATTGACAGAGCAAAAGACGCCTCAGTCAATTCTGCAGGCCCCCGCTTTTTTCATTTCGTAATCGGCGGCACAACTCCGGCCGCTCTCGGCGCCGACTGGCTCACGACTGTCTTAGATCAAGTTGCATACGCCTGGGTTTCTTCTCCCCTCGCAGTTCAGCTCGAGGTGGTGGCGCTTTCCTGGCTCAAAGACCTTTTCTCGCTTCCGGATAAATGGGGCGGCGTCATGACGACCGGAGCGACCCTGGCAAACTTCGTTGGGCTGGCTGCCGCCCGGCAATGGTGTGGGGAAAAACAAGGAGTTGATGTTTCAGAAGAAGGTCTGTCAAATTTGCCCGGAATTCCGGTTTTTTCAAGCGGCTATATTCATGCCAGCGCAGTCAAATGCCTCGGCATGCTGGGCATTGGCCGTGGCAATGTCAAGACCTTTAGCCGAGATGCTGCGGGCCGGCTGGATCTGAAAGCTTTGGAAAAATCTCTCCAAGAACTCAAGGGCTCGCCTGCGATTCTCATTGGCAATGCCGGCGAGGTAAACACCGGCGATTTCGATGCCATCGAACCGCTTGCAGACCTGGCTGAGGAATACAACGCCTGGCTGCACGTTGACGGAGCCTTCGGACTTTTTGCACGGCTGAGTCCCAAAAGTGAGCACCTTGCAGCAGGAGTGGAGCGCGCCCATTCGGTGACGGTTGATGGTCACAAATGGCTGAACGTTCCCTACGATTGCGGATTCGCTTTTGTCAGCGACCCGGCGCTGCTTGGACGAACCTTTGCTTACACGGCCGACTATCTCCCTGACCCGGAAGATCCACATCCCAATATGGGCACAATCGGACCTGAGAGTTCCCGGCGTGCGCGTTCTTTATCCGTTTGGGCGACGCTGCAGGCTTATGGTCGTCAAGGTTACCGGGCTATCGTCGAAAATCATTTGGCGCTTGCACAGCGAATGGCCCGGTTAGTCGATGCAGCTTCCGACCTTGAACTTCTTGCCGAGGTTCAGCTAAACATTGTTTGCTTTCGCTATAATCCCGGCAACCTTTCGGAAGCCCGGCTTAATCAACTGAACGAGCAATTAGGGGAGGCCATTCTCGAAGACGGCCGGGTCTATGCCGGAACCACCCGATTTGAAGATAAGGTTGCTCTGCGGCCCGCCATTGCCAATTGGCGAATTCGCGAAAAGGACATCGATCTTTTCATCGACGTGGTTCGAGAATTGGGAAAGAAGTTAGAGAGTTAGTTACAGAGTCGTGCCCCCTGAAGGATTTCGTTTAAACATGAAAGCAGCTAGTAAAAAATGCATTCTCTGTTAAACGAGATTTAAGTTGAAATTCTCACGCCTTTTTACTATCATTAGTAAATCCAACCACAGAGTTTAGTTTTTCCTGCCATAAAATAAAACATCCAAACGGAGGGTGGAATTATGATTTATATCGTTGTGGTTTCTGTCTATCTCGCTTTTCTGGTCGGAATCAGCGTCTACAAAAGCCGTAAAGTGAAAACTCAGGATGACTTCGTGGTTGCCGGCCGGGCTGTGCCGGTTTACATGCTGGTCGCGACTCTGGTTTGCACCTGGATTGGCTCAGGCAGTTTATTCGGCACCGCTGGTTTGAGTTTCCGGGCCGGTTTTTCAGAGCTCTGGTTTTCAATGGGCGCCTGGATTGGTATTTTGGTTATCTATTTTGTCGCGGCCAGAGTTCGGAAAATCTCGCAATACACCCTCACTGATTTACTCGAAAAACGTTATAACCGGACTGCCAAAGTCCTCGGTACGATTACAATTATCATTGCGTATATGATCATCGCGGGATACCAGTTCAAAGGCGGCGGCCGGTTCATCAGCATCCTTACTGAAGGCGCGATCAGTCCGGAAACGGGTATGCTGATTTCCTGTATTGTCATCGTCGGGCTCACCGTTCTGGCGGGAATGGTGTCGATTGTTGCAATCGATATCTTTAATGGCACCGTCATGATCATTGCAATGATTCTGACTTTACCTTTTGCGATTTCATCCCACGGCGGTTGGGATGCTGTTGTTAGTACAATTGAAGCGAAAAATCCTGCCTACTTGTCCATGTTTGAAGGACACGATTTCTTGTGGGTTGTGGGTATCATTTTGCCAACGTTTTTACTTTTGCTCAGCGAAAGCAGCGTGTACCAGAAATTTTCATCGGCCAAAGATGCGAAAGGAGCCAAACAGGCGGTTATGGGAATGTTCGCCGGTGTGGTTGTGATCGAATTTATTATGTGCGCGATAGCTGTCGTCGGTTACGCAATTTATTCGGACGATCCAAGGTTTTTCTTAGCCGATGGTTCGATCAACCGGGCTATGGCCGAAGAGGTCATTCTAAGAGTTGGCTATGAAAAAATGCCCGCCATTGTTGGTTCGCTTTTATTTGCCGGCGGCGTGGCCATTATTATTTCTACCGGAAATACATTTTTGATGGTGACTTCTACAAATGTCGCCCGCGATATTTTCCAGACCTTCATTTATAAAGATGCGACTTCAAGCCAAATGGTTGTGATTCAAAGAGTTTGCATCGTCGTTATCGGTGCACTTGCGTTTCTTTTGATGAGCCAGTTTACCACTATTCTTGAGATGGCCTTTATCTCCTATACTATGATTGGCGCTTCACTCGCCCCTGCGCTTCTGGCGGCTTTCTTTTGGAAAAGAGTCACCACCGCGGGCGGCGTCGCCTCGATTGCTTCGGGAATGGGAATCGTACTGCTGATTGCCATCACCAATAAAATTATGGAGAGTCAAGGCAGCACAGGGAGTTTTCTCGGTATCCCCTTTCCGATGGATACGGATTATATTGCTATCCCGTCGGTACTGTTTTCGCTCTCTGCGTTATTTATAGTTAGTCTGCTGACGCCGGCTTCTCCGGAAAGCGTCTGGAAGCCGTTTATTTAATAGCACATAAAAGGCAGAAAAAGATCCGATATGCAAAATAAGTACCACGCTCCCTTTGCAGAAGGGCATTTTTACCATATCTTCAATAGAGGGAATAACAAGCAGACAATCTTCTTCAAACAGGAGAACTACAGATATTTTTTAGTTAAGTTTGATGAATATATGTGCGACTTTTTAGAAGTTTACGGATTTTGTTTATTGCCTAACCATTTCCATTTTTTAGCTCGAGCGAAAGAAAACCTTGCAGGTCTTCAAGACCTGCAAGGTTTAGGCCCTTCTAACACTCGTTGCCGTATCGCCCAAGCCTTTTCTAATTTCTTTAACGGCTACACAAAGGCAATCAACAGACAAGAAGGTCGAACCGGTAATCTCTTCCAAAGGAACTTCAAGCGGATTTTGATTGATAAAGAAGGATAGATTACATGAAAATTCTGCGTACCCCGGACGAACGTTTCGGGAATTTACCGGACTACAGTTTCTCGCCAAACTATGTTGAGATAGACGGCCTGCGCATTCATTATGTGGATGAAGGTCCGCCGGACGCACCGCCTGTTTTGATGTTGCATGGCGAGCCTTCCTGGTCATACCTGTATCGTCACATGATTCCTGTGTTTAAAGAATCAGGATACCGGACCGTGGCTCCTGACTTAGTGGGATTCGGCCGTTCCGACAAACCCGCTAAAATTTCAGATTATACCTACCAGCGGCATGTGGATTGGATGACGGCCTGGTTAGAAAAACTTGACCTGCAGAATATCACACTTGTCTGCCAGGATTGGGGTTCTTTAATTGGTTTGCGGCTCGCCGCAGAAAATTCAGAGCGCTTTGCCCGAATTGTTGTTGGCAATGGCGCTTTGCCAACCGGCGACAGCTCTCCCAATCTCGTTTTCAAAATCTGGAAAACATTTGCACTTTATTCTCCCTGGTTTCCCATTGGCAGAATCGTCGATGCCGGCTGCGTCAAGAAACTAACGCCCGAAATCAGAGCGGCCTATGACGCTCCCTTTCCCGATAAATCCTACAAAGCAGGCGCCCGCGCCTTTCCCAAGCTGGTGCCAATGAAACCAAATGATCCGGCAGCGCCAGCCAACCGTGCCGCCTGGGAAGTTTTAAAAACCTGGGAAAAACCGTTTCTAACTGCTTTCAGCGACGGAGACCCAATCATGCGAGGCCTCGATCGGGTGTTTCAGAAGGAAGTACCGGGCGCTAAAGGACAAGAGCATGTCACAATCAAGGGGGCTGGCCATTTCCTGCAGGAAGACAAGGGTGTTGAATTGGCTCAAGTAACGTTGGAGTTTATTAAAAAAACAAGCTAGCCTGCATTATTCATGAACCTCTATTTTAGGCACAAAACAACAATGCTAAGTTGTTCTAAAAATAGAGATAAGATAGTTTGTAGTCCACGCTTTAGCGTGCTCATTGGCAGCCTAAAGGCTGTACTACAAACAGATAACATCTGATATGAATAAGGCAGTCTAGTTTCAAATTGAGATTTGGAGAGTTATGAAATGGATGGCAGTAAAGAAGAAACTTACCCAGACAGGTTTGCTCCGCTTGAAATAGAAGCGGATGTGTTTCGAGAATTAGGTCATGAATTGGTGGATCAAGTTGCGGATTTTCTTGCAACTTTGCCGGAACGACCGGTTACCACGGGTGAATCGCCTTCTATGATAAGAAGTTTGCTTGGTGAATTGCCTCTTCCCAAACATG
>JADFPY010000188.1 GCA_022562085.1 candidate division KSB1 bacterium
TTTGCAGTAAAATTTGAGACTTGACAGTAATGTAAAAATTGCTCAATATAGTCTTGAAGCATAGGGATTCCTCCAAAATGTAAAGTGTGTGGCAATACAATTTACAATTGGTTTCCCTTTGCTTCAATAATATTCGAGCAGCGATAGGCGTGGGGGGTAACCAGCAAACAAAGATTGAAAATTAGCATGCAGTTATCGAATTCTCAGAAGTCACCCATCGCAGCGTTCTTTAAACAACAAGGATTCGTTCTACTTGATGGTGGCTTAGCTACTGAATTGGAAAAACGTGGCCACAACCTGAACAACAATTTGTGGTCTGCCAGTCTGTTAATCAATCATCCTCAGGAAATTCGCAAAGTACATCTCTCCTACCTTGACGCCGGCGCAGATTGTATCACTACGGCAACCTACCAGGCGAGTATTCCCGGTTTCGTAGAACAAGGAATATCAGAAAAGAAAGCCAAATCTCTACTCAAAAAAGCCCTTGAGATTGCATCCGAAGCCAGAGAGCAATATCTCGACAACAGCAAGAATAAGAACCCGTCAAGGATACGTCCTTTGATTGCCGTCAGCATTGGGCCATTCGGAGCCTATCTCGCCGACGGGTCAGAATTTCGAGGAGACTATTCTGTGTCAACTCAAGAACTTCGTTCATTTCATGAATCGAGGTGGGAAATCCTTGCTGATTCATCTGCTGATATTTTTGCATTCGAGACCATCCCTAGTTTCCGGGAGGCTGTGGTCTTACTCGATTTGCTCAAGTCAACTCCCGAGGTCTATGCCTGGATAAGTTTCTCGTGTACGGATGGGATGAGGATAAGTGATGGCACACATCTGGCAGAATGTGCTGAACTATTTGTCAACTGTGAGCAAATCGTCGGGGTCGGTGTGAACTGTACAGCACCGCAATATATCTCTTCGTTAATTAAGCAAGTGCGCCAGGGAGCTCCAGCCAAACCAATTGTGATCTATCCAAACTCCGGAGAAGTCTATGATGAGAATCGAAAAAGTTGGATGGGTTCTTCAGACCTAATAAATCTTGGGACCGCAGCAATTGAATGGTTCAATCTTGGGGCGCGGCTGCTCGGAGGATGCTGTAGAACGAACCCGAGCCAGATCGCAGATATGAGAAGGGCACTATTAAGCCTGCAGAATAGGAAGACCCCTTAAAGCATGTGTTTGTGTGTTTTCGTGCTCGAGTGTTCCGGTACTAATATCTTGAAATTAATCAACTTGACAAAATACGTAAACACTTTAACACTTTAACACCTGAACACCTAAACACTGTCTCTAGTTTACTTTCTGCGTTTTTTTGAACGGCCGCCGCCTGATTTCTTACTCTTCACTTTAGAAAATTTCTTTTTTCCCCCCGCCATTTTCGGGCTTTCCTCCAACCTTTTTATTTTTAACTGCTGCCCTGCTACCCAAACCTTTTTCAATTCGCGGAAAATATCACGCGGCATGCCTTCGGGAAGATCCACCGTACTGAAGTCTTCATAAATCTCGATCCGCCCGATGAATTCACCATCGATACCTGCTTCATTGGCGATAGCGCCAACAATATTGCCGGGTTTTACACCATGAACATCACCAACTTCTATCCGGAATGACTCCATGCCCTCTTCAACTCTGAAAGCGGATTTTTTCAGGCTTGACCCGCTCTGCCCTTTTACGCTTCTGCCTCTGTCCGGCTTATTTTCGAAGTCAACTGGTGCAGGTTTAGGGGCTTTTTTTAGCAGAAGGGGCGTATCTTTCTGTGCAAGTCTGGCCAGGGCCGCCGCGATTTCAAGTGCGGGTACATCATGTTCCTGTCGGTACTGCTCCAGAATTTGATGATAAAATCCCAGCTCCTCACTCGCAAGTGTGTCTGTAATGCGCTGCTTGAAATCGGCAATTCTTTTATTATTTATCTCTTCCGTGGACGGCAGTTGCATCATCTCAATTTTCTGCCTTGTTGCTCTTTCAATAGAGCGCAACATCCGCCGTTCCCGTGGAGATACAAACAGAATGGCTTCACCGGTTTTCCCTGCCCTGCCGGTGCGCCCAATGCGATGTACATACGATTCTATATCGTAAGGAACGTCATAATTAATCACATGACTGATGCGGTCAATATCCAGGCCGCGGGCTGCAACATCAGTTGCTACCAGAATATTCAGTTTCCCGGCTTTCAATCTCCCGACCGTTGTTTCCCGTTGTTTCTGCGGGATATCTCCACTAAGCGGCGCAGCGGCATACCCCCGGGCTTCCAGCTTATCGGACAGTTGTTTGGTTGCTATTCTGGTGCGGACAAAAATCAGCACTGCGTCAAACGTGACTGCCTCAAGAATTCGGGTCAGGGCATCGAGCTTATGCAGCCCGCTCACCATCCAGTAACGCTGATTGATGGTCTCCGCAGTCGTTGTGCGTACTTTGATTCTAATTTCTTCCGGTTCTTCGAGATATTTTTTTGCAATCTCTTTAATAGCGCTCGGAAGAGTCGCAGAAAACAGGGCTATCTGGCGTCCCGGCGGCGTTTGATCCAGAATCCATTTCACATCATCGATAAATCCCATGCGCAGCATTTCATCAGCTTCATCCAGTACGGCGCAATTGATCGAATCCAGCTTAAGAGTACCCCGCCGGATATGGTCTATAATTCTACCGGGAGTTCCCACAACAACGTGTACTCCACGCTTTAACCGCCGGAATTGGCCAACAATGTCCTGGCCGCCATAAACTGGAATCACATGAAATCCTTTCATATGAGCGGCATACCTTTGAAAGGCTTCCGCAACCTGAATTGCCAGCTCTCGCGTTGGCGCCAAAACCAGAACCTGAGGTTTGACTTTCTTGAGGTCGATGTGGGACAGCAGCGGTAAGGCAAAAGCAGCGGTTTTACCGGTACCGGTTTGAGCCTGCCCAAGGACATCTTTTCCTGCCAGAATATGAGGAATGGTCAGAGCCTGGATCGGTGTAGGCGTTTCATAACCGACGTCATCCAGTGCACGTAATACGGGTTTGCTCAGTTCCAGCTCATTAAAAGCCGATTGGGTTGTCAGGTTATCCGACATCTATCCTGCCAATGCGTATAATTAAGAATGGATTTGTAGATGTAACCACTTTTATTTTTTCCTAAAATAAGTAACATTTCTCACTTGGGGATGTCTACATAAGCATCAGTAAAAACAATAACAAAGAACTATGTCATTTCGAGCCCTTCGACAGGCTCAGGATAAACTCCGCGAGAAATCTGATGAGCTCGAATTGTCTTGAAGAATTGAATTTAGCCTTCAAATCTTAGCATGCCAAGACTCAGATTCCTCCCGTTGGTCGGAATGACATGTGAAAGCAAGTGAGAAATGTTAGTAAAATAAAATATGCTTTTGACCATTTGCTTTTGGCTTTTGGCATTTAATTTTTGAAAATTTACGTCGTGTCCCGACTTTACTTATTCGGGATCACCGCTTAGGTGATCTCTCATGCGGGGACTAAAGAGCATTTTCCTCCATATCGTAAGGGCTCTTAATTTCATTGGGGCGAGGATATCTAAGAGTCTGTGTATACACCATCGTTGTCCTGACATCGCTGTGACCTAGAAGCTCCTGCACACTACGGATATCATAACCGGCTTTCAGTAAACCTGTGGTGAGCTGAGTCGAACCATGAGTTGCAAAACTATGCCGGAATATATGCGGGGAGGCGTTTTTGGGTATTTGTGCCTTAGTCGCCGCGGCTTTAACAGCTCTTTGAACATGGGTATCGTGAAGATGATAACGACGAATAACGCTTGTACCTGAAATGATCGTTAATTTTTTTGCCGGGAAAAAGAACTGCCAGGAGAATTCTTTGGCACTATTTCTATATTTTTTTTCTAATTGACCCGGCATAAAAACCCCACTATATCCCGCATTGAGGTCTTGCCGATGAAGATTCTTAACCCGTTCCAGATGGTCCTTCAATTCAGGTATGACTCTTTTTGGAAGTAGAACCTTTCTAAATTTGCGCCCTTTTCCATATACGGTGACGATTCCTTCATCAAAATCAAAATTTTGAACACGAACATTTAAGGCCTCATTTAACCTGAGACCACAGCCATATAGCAGTTTCACGACCAGGCTATAGGGATATGCAAGGCCCTCAATAATTGTATCAATTTCCTTTCTTGATAAAACTGACGGTGCATATTTAGTCTTTTTAGCTCGGGGTATATCTTTAAAATCGCCAAATTCCCTTTTTAGGACATGGCGATAAAAGAAGAGCAGGGCATTGAATGCCTGATTCTGAGTTGAAGCCGCAACCTCTTTTTCTACAGCAAGGTGGGTAAGAAACTTTTTAACATCACTCGATGCTAAAAGCTGCGGAGATTTATTTCTGAGATATCCCTGGAATTTGCTAAGCCAAGCTCTATATGCTTTAAGAGTTTTAGGTGAATAATGTCGCAGCTTTATTTCAATACTCAGCATATCGAACTCATTTTTCCAGGTTATTTTTTGTTTTGTAACTCTTTTTTGCCCAACTTTATCATTCTGCAATCCGGCAGGTTGTTCTTTTTTCTGAATAGATGATTTTGAAACAACTATTTTATCTTTTTCGATTAATTTATAAAACAAAATGATAGTTTGCTTTGCCTGCACTATCTGCTGTTCGGTTTGATGTTTCTGTTTTAGTTTTCTGATAAAATGGGACAAGCTATTTGGATTAGCTGCAGCATGAGAATATTTATGGCAAAAATCCAAATAGAATCGCAGCCATTTAAGAAAAAATGGAACTTCTTTCACCGAGACTTTTTGTTGCTGCAAAAAAGCCCTGTAAGGATCAAGGATTTTAGTTGGGATATTAAGCATACGATACTTATAAGTTTTTCTGTATAGTATTCATAGCATATCAAATTCTTTACTTAAATGCAATATTTTTATTGCATCTCGATCACATATTAAATATGTTAATGTTATACAGAAAAATGAGTTACTTACTTGTTGAACGAAACCGCTTCGCGGTAGTTTTAAGAGTTCTTTGACACAATCAATTGAATATCCTACCTTTGAGCAGTCATTAATCTATACTGTAACAAACCAAAGGAGGATATGTTATGGGTGCTTTACGAGATCGGATGTATGAGTATATGGTACTGCGGAACATGGGGAAGAAGACAATTCAGGCTTACCTTTACCATATGGCCGAATTGACTCGCTACCACAAAAAGCCGCCTGGTGTTCTGGATGAGGCTGATGCGCGTCGGTATCTTTTTCATCTTCGCAATGAGCGGAAGTTGAGTTGGTCTAGCATCAATGCTGCAACATCTGCCTTTAAGATTTTTTACAAGAAGGTGCTTCAACGTGAATGGGATGTCGGCAAGATACCACGTCCAATGGGTGAACGCCGATTGCCGGTAGACCTATCTCGCAGAGAAATCAAACGGCTTTTGGATTCGGTAGAGAATGCCGTGCACCGGGTAATCTTAATGACTATTTACTCGGGTGGGTTACGTGTGAGTGAGGGTGCTCATTTGCGCGTCTGCGACATCGACAGTGACCGCATGCGGATTTTTGTCAAGCAAGGTAAGGGCAAGAAAGACCGCTACACCCTGCTCTCGAAGATTGCCTTGGAGGAATTACGTACCTACTGGCGTGCAACTCGACCGGATTATTGGCTTTTTCCTGGCAGACATAAGAAACCTCTTTCCATCGATGGGATTCAGAAAGCCTTTAAGAGCGCCAAAAAAAAGCCGGCATTAAGAAGAATGCCACAGTCCATAGTCTCCGTCACAGTTTTGCCACCCACCTTCTTGAAGATGGCGTAGACCTATTCACCATCAAAGAACTGCTCGGCCATAAGAGCATCCAGACCACACTTATTTATCTCCATCTTCAGCACCGTAATGGTCGTCGTGAGGTTGTTAGTCCTCTGGACAAGTTCAATTGGGAGGATGAGTCATGACTCTCCCAAATACACGACAGACGCTTGAATTGGGGGATATATTTCGGGAGTATGGTCCTCGTTACCGTGCCAGTCGCAAGTTGCCAACGCATCAGTTGAAGGCCATGACGGCGATAGAGACATGTCGAACCAAGGAACTCGGTGGTCATCTCCAGGAATGTGACCAATGTGGTGCAGAAGTTCCCGCCTATGATTCGTGCGGCAACCGCCATTGCCCGAAGTGCGGTTGGCTGGCGCAGCAGAAGTGGCTGGCGGCGCGCAAGCAAGAGGTGCTCTCGGTAGGTTATTTTCATGTTGTCCTGACGGTACCGGATTTGCTGAATCTGCTGTTTCAATATAATCAGAAGGTGATGTGCGACTTACTCTTTCGTGCCGGGAAGCAGACGTTGCTTCAGTTGGGTCATGACCCGAAGCACCTTGGCGGCTTGATAGGTGTGCTGGCCTTTCTACATACCTGGGGACAAAACTTAATTGACCACCCTCATTTGCACTGCATTATTCCTTGTGGTGGTCTTTCAGAAGATGAGATGGAGTGGATTTATCCTCGAAAATCCAAGAAACGGAAAAAGTTCTTTGTACACGTGAACGTCATCAGTGATTTGTTCAAGAAGAAGTTTATGCACTATCTAAACGCTGCTTACGAACGCGGCAAGTTAAACCTTGTGGGAGCGGTATCGCACCTTCAGGATGCTGCTGAGTTCAAGCGAATGAAGGATGAGCTTTACAAGAAAACCTGGGTGACCTATTGCAAAGCTCCCTTTGGCGGCGCCGAAGCCGTGCTTGAGTATTTAAGTCAATACTCGCATCGGGTGGCGATATCGAATCATCGTTTGGTTAAAGTGGAGGATGACCGTGTCTACTTCAAGTGGAAGAACTACCGCAAGGGGGACAAGTTAGAAGAGACGTCGCTTGAGGTATTTGAATTTATCAGGCGTTTCCTGTTGCATGTATTGCCGAAAGGGTATTTTCGTATCAGATATTACGGGCTCTTTGCCAGCCGCAACCGTGAGAAGCGTATGCTGTGCCAGGAGATTTTAGGGTGTGTACCTGAGAAAAGCGATGATTCGAGTTCGGTGAAGAAGACCTGGCAGGATTGGGTTTTAGAATTGACTGGCGTTGAGCCTGGAATTTGTCCTTATTGCAAGAAGGGCCGTTTAGTATCGAAATTGGAGCCTTCTGTAGTGCCACCATAGGAGAATAGAGAGGAGGTTTTATTAAGTTAAGTCATCATTTTTTTAAAGATTTTTTACCGGGGCATTCGAGTGGTACATTCAATTGGGTTTCAGGGAGCGGATAAGCTGCATAAAAAAGTGGCAAGTTTCACTTTCAGTGCATATAATAAAGACTTAATAAGTATTTTTGTTGATACTTATCGTACGACGTTCTGCTCAAAACCGTACTTTCAATCAAAGAGCTAAGTTGAAATCCACATAGGTGGTGGGCGGTTTCGTCCAACCCGATTTTATACGCAGTTGAGCGTGTATCGGTCAGGGATCAAACAATGAGTCAGCTTCTGCTCTTTTTTTGTGGCTCAGAGGACTTCCTTGGGCTCAACCCCGTATAAAATCCTAATTGTTAGGCCGCTCTCTGGGCCCATTGTTCTTTGGGTGATTTCTTTTATGGCAGTACCTTAGCGTTGAATCTATTTCTGACTGGTAACGATACAAAACTTGAAAGGATGGTAGAGATATGAAGTATATTTTCATTTATAGTCTTCTTTTTGTGGTCCTGGGTCTCGTTGTTGGCTGCACAACAAAGAACCAAGATGCGATGAATTTGCCAGCTACGCAACGTGCCGAAATCAACGGCGTGCAACTGGAGATCCGGGACAGAGGTACCGGGGAACCTGTAGTCTTTGTACATGGTGCGATGGGCGACGAATGCGCTGCGGTGGTTGCTGAGCCGGCGCTTGTCACGAAATACCGAGTAATAGATTATCATCTGCGTGGCTGGGGCGGCAGTGACCGTGTCGAGGCTACTGTCAGTATTGCACAGCATGCAGCAGATTGCAGGGCGGTCATGCAACATCTGGGCGTTGAACGTGCTCACCTCGTCGGCCAGTCCTCCGGTGGGGTCATTCTTTTACAATTGGCAAAAGACTTCCCGGAGGCTGTGCATACACTTGCCCTATTGGAGCCTGCCCTGCCGTCGATTTTGTTTAGTTCGCCTGAATTCAAGGAGATAGTAGCAAAGGCGGGATCTTTGTACGAATCGGGTGATATTTCAGGTGCGATAGAAACCTTCGCACAGGAAGTCGCTGGTGCTGATTACCGTACAGTGTTTGACCGAACTCTGCCTCCCGGTTACTTTGAACGTTGGGTAGCAGATGCCGACGCCCTTTTCAAGTACCCATCATTGGATGTGTGGAGGTGGACACGTGAGGATGCGGCCCATATCACCCAGCCAGTGCTGAACATGAGAGGGGCCAATACAAAACCTTATTTTCGGGAGATTCACGAAAGGGTGCGACAGTGGCTGCCGCACGCGGAGAACTTCGTTCTGCCAAACGCAACTCACGCCATGCTCCAGACGAATCCGAAAGGCGCGGCTGAGCGCCTGGCCAGCTTCTTCTCGAGCCACCGATTGCCAGAATAATAACAGGCAGGCCAGTGAAGC
>JADFPY010000189.1 GCA_022562085.1 candidate division KSB1 bacterium
GCCGGGCCCAAACAGCCACCCGGCTTTCGAAGGGAGATTTTATTTACGCTGCCACTGCCTCGGCAAACTGCTCTTCCTCAGTTGAACCTTTTAGTGCGCTGGTCGAAGCCTGGCCGTTGGTGACTGTCATTTGAATAGCATCAAAGTAGCCGGCGCCGACAAACTTCTGGTGTTTGACCGCGCTGTAGCCGGCTTCGCGCTCCAATTCAAATTCCCGTTCCTGCAGCCGCGCATAAGCCGCCATGCCTTCACTTTTGTAGCCGCGTGCCAACTCGAACATGCCGGTGTTCAACGAATGAAAACCTGCCAGGGTCACAAATAGGAATTTGTAACCCATCTCTCCCAACAAATTTTGGAATTCAGCGATGGTTTTGTCATCCAGGTTTGCCTTCCAGTTAAATGAAGGTGAACAATTGTAGGCAAGCAGTTTCCCTGGGAATTTCTCATGAATGGCTTGGGCAAACTCGCGTGCTTCGCCAACATCCGGCTTGGAAGTTTCACACCAGAGCATGTCTGCATAAGGCGCGTATTCAAGAGATCGAGCAATCGCGATTTCAAGGCCGCCGCGAATTCGGCAAAAGCCTTCGGGAGTGGTCTCACCTGTCAAGAAAGGTTCATCGACCGCACCGTAATCGCTTTGCAGCAAGTTGGCGCCATTTGCATCTGTTCTGGCAATTACGACAGTTGGAACCCCGGCGACATCTGCTGCCAGGCGGGCTGAGATAAGCTTTTGAATGAAGGAGTTGTGAGAAACCAAAACCTTGCCGCCCATGTGACCGCATTTCTTCATGGAGGATAACTGATCTTCGAAATGCACCCCGGCGGCTCCGGCCTGGATCATGGCTTTCATCAATTCGAAAGCATTTAAATTGCCGCCAAAGCCGGCTTCAGCGTCCGCTACGATCGGTGCAAACCAGTGGATGCTATTTTTGCCTTCAAGACTGTGAATCTGGTCTGCCCGCTGCAGGGCGTTGTTAATTCTCCTGGCCAGGCTTGGCGCGCTGTCGGCGGGATAGAGGCTTTGATCGGGGTAGGTGAGACCTGCTAAATTTGCGTCAGCCGCTACCTGCCAGCCGCTTAAATAAATTGCTTTTAAGCCGGCTTGAATCATTTGCACGGCCTGATTACCGGTTTGGGCTCCGAGGGCGTTTATGTAAGGCTCGGTGTTGGTCAATTCCCATAATCGTTCTGCTCCCAGACGAGCGAGAGTGTGTTCGATTCGCACCGTGCCCCGCAGCTTGATTACGTCTTCCGCGGTGTAGGTTCTTTCGATTCCGTGCCAGCGTGGGTCTGTTTGCCAGGATTGATTGAGGTCTCTGATTTCATCAAAGTTGTTGTTCATTGCTGTTGCCTCCTGATGCGTTTATAAATGTTTGTAAGCGATTAATGTTAGAAAGTCAGTGAATTTTTCTTCAGTAGCAAATCGGTCAAAAAGTTGACTCGCCAATTCATATTTACCTGAGCTGTAGCGTTCATCTCCGACCATGGATTTGATTTTTTCCTGTTCCTCAGAAAAGCAAGAGCGATACAGCTCAGGCGTCACTTCTCTTCCATCGGAAAGTTTTGTATCCGGATTATGCAGCCACTGCCAGATCTGGGCGCGGGAGATTTCAGCGGTTGCGGCATCTTCCATTAAATTATAAATTCCCACCGCACCTGTGCCGTTCAGCCAGGATTCCAAATATTGCAGAGCTACTCGAATATTGTGTCTCAATCCTTCTTCCGTGATTTCTCCGCCGGGAATGTTGAAATTTAAAAGGTCCTTTGCGGTAATCCGGACATCCTCTCTTTTTCGTTCTTTCTGATGGACGTTGCCGTTTAAAATTTTGTCGAATGGCTCTTTGGCAACTGTCATCAAATCCGGGTGGGCGATCCAGGTGCCATCGAAGCCGTCGTTTGATTCGCGTTCTTTGTCTTCCCGGACCTTTGCCAGGGCAATTTCGGTCACTTCAGGGTCTTTTCGGTTCGGAATGAAAGCGGCCATGCCGCCAATCGCGTGTGCCCCGCGTTTATGACAGGTTGTTACCAGAAGCTCGGTGTACGCGCGCATAAAAGGGACGGTCATGGTAATTTGCGCACGATCCGGAAGCAGGGCGTCCGTCCGGTTTCTGAATTTTTTAATGACGCTGAAAATATAATCCCAGCGGCCGGCGTTAAGCCCGGCAATGTGGTCGCGGAGCTCGTAAAGAATTTCATCCATCTCAAATGCGGCCAGGATAGTTTCGATGAGCACCGTGACTTTAATGGCGCCATGTGGAATACCAAGTTCATCCTGTGCCATACAAAAAACGTCATTCCACAGCCGGGCCTCTAAATGGCTTTCGAGTTTCGGAATGTAAAAATATGGACCGGAACTGTTTTGAAGCAAATTCTTTGCATTGTGATAAAAGTAGAGTCCAAAGTCGAAAATCGATGCCGAAATGGGGTGGCCATTAACCAGTATGTGTTTTTCATTGAGGTGCCAACCGCGTGGCCGGACCAGAAGGGTGGCAATTTCTTCATTTAATTTATATTGTTTGCCGTTTGGATTCGTAAAGGAAATGGTGCGGTTTACTGCGTCGCGAAGGTTGATTTGTCCCTGCACCAGGTTAAACCAGGTAGGTGAGTTAGCATCCTCGAAATCCGCCATGAAAACATTTGAACCGGAATTCAACGCGTTGATCATCATCTTGCGCTCGACCGGTCCGGTGATTTCTATCCGGCGACTTTGCAAATCGTCTGGAATAGGGCCAACCTGCCAGCTTGAATCGTTTCTGATATTGTCTGTTTCCTGGAGAAAATCAGGCATGTTTCCAGCGTCGATTTCAGCTTGCCTTACGATGCGTTTTTCCAGCAGGCTGGCGCGGGTGCCTGCAAACTTGCGCTGCAGTTTCGCTATAAACTGCAAAGCGTCTTCAGTTAAGATTCCCTCAAATTCCCGAGTCACTTCCCCCTTGATTTCAATACCGCTTACGCTCATCTGTGATTTAACTCCTGTTCTTTTTCAAATTCATTGTTAACCTTAAACGATATCGGCAATTTCGTAAAATTTATTAAGCGAAAGTTCGCTGAGTGCAGCAATTCTACGAAACATGAGCCTGATAATCGCAGCAGTACAAATTCCAATAGGCAAGACTTATTTTACTGGATATCTGCGCAAGCTTGCTCCCTAAATCCCTAGCTTTTTCTAAAAGAAACCAGGGCTTCTTCAAATCTACCGAGATCAAAAAGGAGGCTGCCTGTATTTATAGTAGGCAGGAGCATGATTCGGCCTTGATGCAATTTCCCGATTAAAAACAGCCAGGGAGTCGCGGTGCCTCCGCAAACCATAAGGTCTCTTGCTTCTTTGATGTTTACGCTCATCATTTTTCTCTTAAAATTTCATACTCGGTGAAGTATACAAAGAGCAGTCTAATTTTGGTAAGCGAAATTTCGCTAAGTTTAAGTAATTCTCTTTGAGCGTTATATACTTTCATGGCGTAGATTTGCGGAAACAAAAAAAATAATTAATTGCGAAAAAAATAAGAAATTCGCTTTTGGTGAAAAATAGTTTGCTAAAATTAAAAATAATGTGGATATTTGAACAATCACGAATTACATAAAATTATGGAACTGAGAAGCGAATAGCGAAAAAGCGAGGAACGATGTTCGAAGTCTTATGCTCTTTTTTGCGCTCTACGCTTTTCGCTATTCGATAATAGGGAAAGAAATGGAAGTTGGTGGAGAAAATTTACGCCTTATCCTCGGGCTGAAATTAAAACAATTTCGGCTTAAAAAAGAAATGCAGTTAAAAGACTTGGCCAGGAAATCCGGGCTATCTATTTCTTTTTTAAGCGAAATTGAAAAAGGCAAAAAATATCCCAAGCCCGAAAAAATCATGCTTTTGGCCCAGGCTTTGGATATTTCTTTCGACGACCTGGTGTCTCTGAAAGTCGATGAAGAGCTTGACGGCCTCACCTCGCTCCTTAATTCTCCTTTTTTAAAAGAATTTCCTTTTGAACTGTTCGGAATCACTCCCCGGGACTTGATGGATCTGGCGAAGGATTCACCCGCGAAAGCCGGTGCCTTTATCCGAACATTTTTGGAAATCGGCGAAAGCTATAATATGCGCGTCGAGCATTTTTTGCTGGCGGCGCTACGGTCATACCAGAAAATTCACTTAAATTATTTTGAAGATATCGAGAAAGCTGTTATTGGTTTTCTAAAAGAGAACCAAATGCCCGTTGAGCCTTTGGTGGAATTTGGGCAACTGCGTTCAATTTTCATTAGAAAATATGGTTTTGCTTTAGAAGAAACTACATTCGATGAATTCCCTGAGTTACAAGGCTTCCGTTCGATTTGGATCGATACCGAGCCCCCAAAACTGATTGTTAATAAGAATTTGCTGCCAAGTCAAAAGGCTTTTATTTTGGGACGTGAACTTGGTTATTCCCATTTGGATTTATCGGAACGTGCCAAAACATCGTCCTGGCTGAAAGTCGAGTCGTTTGAACAGGTTTTGAATAATTTCCAAGCATCTTATTTTGCAGGAGCCTTACTGATAAATCGTAAACTTCTGCAGAAGGACTTGAAACAGTTTTTCAAAAAGAAGAAATGGGATGGGCAGGGCTTTTTGGACCTGATGAAAAAATATGATGCAACACCTGAAATGTTTCTTTATCGACTCAGCCAGCTCATTCCGAAACTGTTTAATCTTCGCGAAATTTACTATTTACGTTTTAACAACAAGGCCGGTTTGGACAAGTATCCTTTAACCAAAGAGCTGAATATGTCGCGGGTGCGTGTACCTCACGGGATTGGACTCAATGAACACTATTGCCGTCGTTGGCTTTCTATAGGCCTGCTTAAAAAGTTAGCGGCTCAGCAAGAAAAAGGTCCGGTGAAGGAGACGCTCATTGCCGCGCAGCGATCCCATTTTATCGGGGGGGGAGACGAGTTTTTTACGGTGACGTTGGCGCGTCCTTTGGCCTTAACCGAGAGAGCTAATTCAAGTATCTCAATCGGATTTTTGATCAACGAAGAATTCAAGAACACTGTCAGCTTTTGGAATGATTCTGCGATCCCCAAAGTAGAAGTGAACGAAACTTGCGAGCGCTGCGAACTTTCCGAGGCACAATGTTCCGACCGGGTTGCACCGCCTGTTTTTTTTCTGCAGGAGCAAAGTCATTTGCAGAGGGAACGCGCGTTGGAAAGATTTATTGGGAAAATGAAAGGCAATTAAAAACGAAATGAAAATAGAGAATAGAGCTATTTATTTTTAATCAGTGGGCAGACAAAATTTTACTAAATATCCGAATCTAAATCAAAATCTGTTATATCGTCGCGCATGAGTACTAAGATTGCCGACTGAGGGACGACGACATAGTGCTTGCGTTCAAATTCAATTTCTACGCCGGCGGTACTTATGTAAATTGCATAATCCCCCACATTTGCCTGCAGCGGGATGTATTTCGTGTCCTGTTTTGGTGATGAAGACCAGGGCTCCTCACTGATCGAATTAGGATCCGGCATGGGGTAGCCCGGTCCAACTTTAACCACGTAACCACCCCGAACTTTTTCTTTCTCTTTAACTCCCGGCGGCAGATAGAGTCCAAATTCTGTGCGGTTTTTACTATCATCCGGGGAAATTAGAATTCGATCGCCAACAACGATAAGCTGCTTTTTTCTTGCCATTACCACTTTCCTTGCATTTTTTTAATTGCCCCTAAAATTGCTTGAACCGGCTTTACGCTTCGAGTGCACCGACATAAATTTCCAGCCAGAGCATCCACCAATTCTTCTTCCGTGGGGTCGGGAATTTTATCCAAAAGTGCTTTCATAGACATCAACATTCCCGGAATGCAGAAACCACAGTCGCTGTCCCCAAAATCCATTAATGTTTCTTTTACCGGAGAGAATTCACTTTTTTCGCTAACGCCTTCAAAAGTTGTAATTGCTTTTCCATTTACTTGCACGGCCAACATGATACACGAATTGACTGCCAGCCCATCGGCAATGACCGTGCAATTTCCGCAGTCTCCGGTTTCGCAGCCGTGTCCAACGCTCCAAAGTCCCTGCGAACGCAATAAATCCATCAAAGTCTGGTTTACCGGGACGTCCAGCGTTTTCTTGCGATTGTTAATTGTGAGACTGATTTTCATTTTATGCAATTTTTAACCTGAAGGGTCGTCTTGTGAAATACATCTTTCTGAATAAGCGGTTTACTTTTAAACCCTTCAGCGGTTTACTTTGTCATGTAACGGATTGAGCGGCATTTTCCAAACATTGTAGCAATGCTTTCTTTACGACTGATCGGCTCACCTCTTTACGGTATTCTTTACTTGCCAAAGAATCAGAAATGGGCACATATTGTTCGGAAGCTTTATCCGCGGCCGTTTCAATATTTGCAGTGGTAAACGAGTTGCCTTCTAAGTATTCTTCGATTTCATGCAGACGTTGTGGAACCCGTTCGGTACCTGTAATTGCAATTTTCGCGATCTGACATTCTCTTTTTTTCATCGTTATTCGTGCGCAGGCACAAATCAATGGCTTTCCGTTATAAAAAATTGGAGCCAGCCCTGCAAAAGTTTGCGGTTCCATTGCCGGAATAATAACTTCAACCAACAGACCGCCTCCGAGATTCTTTTTGTTAAGGAAAATGTTCATGGCCAGAGCAAATTCCTCACCGCCAACAATCCGAACTTGAGCTTGCAAGATCAGCAGCGCACAATAAAGCGTAGAAAGAGAGTTTGTAGTGACAAGCTCCCCCCCGAGTGTTGAGACGTTTCGTATCATTTTTGAATGATGACTTAGTTGCGCAGCTTGGGACAGGATTCCGTTTGCAAGGTTTTTTAACTTCTGACTTTCAACCAATTTTTGCAAAGGGGTTGTGGCTCCAATTCTGGTTAAACCAGCATTATTATTTATATAATCAAGATCTAGACAGGTGATGTCGACCAGCTCCTGGACAATGTTATTTTGAGTATGCTGCAGTTTTGTGCCACCGGCAAGAATGAGTATGGAGCCTGAGTTTTTTTCAAGAAGAGCTAAGGTCTCCGGAATTGTTTTTGGGCGAAAAAGGTTTTTTAGATTTGAAAGCACGGTTTGAGAGTTGTTTTAATTTGTAATCAATATAGAATAATTTCATACTGTTGTCAATATTATTTTTATTCTCATTCACTCCAGAATTTGCTTTCCATCTTGCCTCGAATTAGTTTGATTGCCCACTGATTGAAGAATCTCTCTGCTAAATAACACGGATTGAAAACTCACACAGATAAAAGAATAAGAGCTTTCAGAACCAGATATTCCTTTTAGAATCAAAAATTAATAGAGAAAAAATGATTCCTCAATACTAATCAAATTCGAGTTTTTAAAATCGGTGTAAGTTTTCAATCCGTGTTTTAAAAGCAAATGAATGTTACAACAAAAATACTTGTTTTTTGTTGATTAATTATTATATTAAAGCTGGTTAAATTTAAGTTCATTTAAAAGTGGATACGATAGTAATTCAAATGAATAAAACTATTTTTCGGAGAAAAAGAATTAAACCAATACTCAATTTCAAAATCTTATTGGTATTCATTCAAAACCAAATATAAAATGCACCCAATTTTGAGGTGCATTTTTTTTTGGTAGTTATTAGAGAGTTTTGTATAAAATTTTTTGGAGGTAAAATTGAAAACAATGTTAAATAGCTTGATGCAATTGCAAAGTGTAGATAATAAATTGCAGGCACTTGAAGCATTAAAAGGTGATTTGCCACAACAAATCCAAAAACTAAATGATGAATTGCAGAGTTTGAAGGATCGGCACGAGGCTGAAAAGAATTCGCTGGTGGCGGCGAAAAAATCCAAATTGCATTGGGAAGGCGAGCTAAAAGTAATAGAAGAAAAACTGAATAAATATCAAGAGCAGTTGTATGCTGTTACGACCAATAAAGAATATGATGCCATTACAATTGAAATAGATACCGCGAAAGAAAAGAAGGACGAGTCAGAAAATAAAATTCTGGAGCTGATAGAAGAAGAAGAAACGCGAACTGAAGAAGAAAAGAACCTGGCTGCACAAGTTGAGACGTGGCAGGAGAATCTAATTGAAAAGGAAAAAGAACTGCAAGAAAAAATTCAGGCGACCGAAAAGGAAAGTCTTTCTTATGAAGATAGACGTAAAGAATTGAGCAGCTCGGTCCAACGGAATGTACTGTATCAATATGAACGCATACGCAAAGGACTTGGGAATTCAGCAGTCGCGGAAGTAAGAAACTATGCATGCGATAGATGTTTGAGTACCATTCCCCCACAGAGGGTGGTCGAGATCAAAATGATGAACCAGTTGATATTGTGCGAGTCCTGCGGGAGAATTTTAGTGCACAAAAGCGAAAATGAATTGGTTACGAATTAAAAGCCCGGGGGACTTGAATTCGCCTTTTTTAAATCACCTTTTTATAAAGAAGCAATCCAAAGTAGTCCAGGCGATCGCGTCCCGACAC
>JADFPY010000190.1 GCA_022562085.1 candidate division KSB1 bacterium
AACATATTTAAAGGAGATGAACTGCTTTAAGAAAGCGGCTTAACTGATTTAATTAGAATCAACATGATTATTCAATTTATTATTCCCAGACAAACTTGGGTTTGTACAACATAGACAAATTTTTTGGTTCTTTGTTAGCCTTAATGTTTATAACATTTGTTCTAAATATCCGACTCATCTTTCCAGCGAGTGATTCTCCATTTATCATCACCTTGTTTTAGTTTGAGGGTAAAAATTGCTGTACCAGAAATGATAAAATTGAGATCGGAGCCAAAGAGATTTAAGTTAAATCTTCTAAACTGCCTTTCTCTAAGCTCGACGATTTCCCCATCCTCACGGAGACTATCCCTCTCTGTGAACAATGTGTTGAGCCATATCAATTCGATGACGTCGAAACTGCGGAACAGGCTACCGGTGGTTTGTAAATCAACGTCCCTCCCCCAGGTTCTAAACCCTCCTGAGGGTTCTAAATTGGTATCAAAATATTCAAATACAAAGGACTCGTCTAAAACATTACTATAAAGAAGGGAATCCTTAAAGGTATATGCATTTCGAAAGTTTTGCAGGACTTCGTCAGGTGTTTGCTGTTCAGTGATCACACTGGAGGGATCGGCTTGCTCATCTAATTCAGGGGCAAAGGGATTAAAGCAAGTGCTACTAAAAATGAAACAGAACAGAGATAAGGTCACCAACAGGAAATTTCTCCGTTTAAATGACCGTGTGAACAGACGCTCTAAAATACCACTCATACCATTACATAAATAAAAAAAGCGGTACCCGAAAAGGCACCGCTTTGAAATTCGTTATCTATTTTTATTATTTTAATCTAAAGATTACAGGAATAGCTACCCAAACTTTTACAGGTTTGTCGCGCTGCATCGCGGGGTTCCATCTTACATTTTTAATCGCACTGACGGCAGCCTGATCGCAACCGGTGTGGCCGAGAGACTGCAGAATTTTGGTTTTTATAACTATGCCCTTTTCAGACACTAATACGTGTACCGTGACCCGTCCTTCAATTCCTGCCTTGCGAGCGATTTCCGGATATTTTAGCGCCTTTTGAATGGCACGAAAACCGCCTTTTGGAGTCGGGGGTTCGTCAAAAGCCACAAAAATCATATCGCCTTCATCCGCAGGAGGTGGCGGCGGTGGTGGAATATCCGACAAATCAAGGAAGCTTGCTTCGATTGTCAAATCTTCAGGGACATCTTCGCTTTCAGTTGGAATTGGAATCGAGGGTTTTGGCGGAGGCGGCGGTCTTTTAAATTGCTCGGTCGGTGGAATATCGGTGACCTCGATCTCAATGTCGACTGTTTTACTTTCAGCCTCGTCCATATCAATTGCCCGCAGCGTTTGAAAAACCAGGAGCATTATAACCAGTGACAGGACCATGCCTAACTCAAGTACTTTTTTGTATTTGAGTTTTAAATCTGCCTCGGGGTTTTTTCTCATAACATCACCTCAATATGCTGGTTTTGCAGAATAATTTATGTTTAGAGCGTCGGCCTCTCTCAACTCCTCTTGAACATCCGTTACAATACCCATTGCGGTTCCTTGGTCTATTTTCATTGAAACTAATTTTAATGGGTGCATTGGGTCAAGTCTCTTTTGATACATTATCCTCGAGACATCGCTTACTCTGCAGATTCGGTCATCAATTGAAACTTCCCCATCTTTACTGATCCACAAATACGCAACATCTCTTTTTCCTTGCAGCTTTTCAATTTTTCTGGCATTAGGCAGAGTAACCGGTAAACCCTGGAACTCTTTAAACACGGATGAAACCATGAAAAAGATCAGCAACAGGAATACGATATCCGGGAGTGAGGACAAAGGAATGCCTGGCTCAGCTTTTTGTTTACCTTGAAATTTCAAGTTTAATCCCTCCTTTAACCCGTAGGTTCAGCGATAGAGATGCGCGTTGCATTTGCCATTTTCAACTCATCCAAGGTTTTAATAAACACATCATATTTGGTTTCTCTATCAGTTTTTACGGACACGATTAAGTTAGGGTTTTCCTGAAGTTTCTGCTCAATCCTGCGGGCTATTTCGTTGATTGCGATAACTTCATTATCCAGCAAAATCTCCCCCTGAGCATTGATTAAGAGATTGGTGATATTTTTGGTCCTAACTTCAGTTTCCTCTCCCTTGGCAGGCAGACTAAGACCTATTCCCCGATCTACATCAATGGTAGTGGTGACTAAAAAAAAGATGAGGAGGAGGAAAGCAATATCCGCAAGCGAGGCCATTGGAATGTCCGAGTTATTTCGTGATTTCTTCTTTTCTATTAACATCTATTTTTCTCCGGGACTACCTAAATTAAAGTAAGTATTGAATTGTGAATCAAGCAGCTGTTTTTTTGCCTCTCTCCATCTCTATCAGAGTATCAACGAGATCTACTGAACTCTCTTCCATGTCTACAATCAGCTGATCTATGCGTGAAATAAAATAGTTGTTCACAATTTGAATGAAGATGGCGACGACTAGGCCAAACATTGTAGTTAAAAGAGCAGTGGAAATACCGTCCGCCACAATTGAAGGGGAAATATCATTGGCTGCCGCAATTGCCCGGAAAGCTTCAACCATACCCCACACCGTTCCGAGGAAACCCAACATAGGAGCAACACTAATTACAGTCGCGAGCCACACTAAACCTTTTTCCAAAAATGCCATCTCAATAGAACCGGCATTCATGATTGCTTTTTCTACGTGCTCGATGCCTCGATCTACTCTCAAAAGACCTGCATGAAAAATAGAGGCGACAGGGCCGCGAGTATTTGCACAAACATCCGTTGCCTCCTGAATACCACCTTCGTTCAATGCTTTTTTTATGTTGGCGAGAAATTTACGGGTGTTAACCGAAGCACGGGATAAAGTCCACCCTCGCTCTATACTAACAGCAATCCCAAAAATCAGACAAACCAAAATCGGCCACATGAAAGTGCCTCCGTCGTTGAACAAATCCAAAAAGTTCATTACGCTGTCCCTCCCTTAAAGTTTTAAACAGTACTATTTTTTAAAATTGGTAACGAGTTGAAGAGTGTTGGTTTTTAGTCAGATATGTTGCAAAAGTATAATTATTTTTATTTTAAAAGTCAATACTTTTTTTAATTGTCCTATTTACAAATATTTTCCTAAAGGTATACAAGAGCAAAACCCCCCTATATTCCCGCTGAAAGAGTTTACTTGTCAATGGTGAGTTTCGCGATTTTTGCAGCTTCCGAAAATTTTTGCAGGGCTTCTCTGACTTGCTCATCTTGCAGCACTTCCATTTGATAAAATTCTTTTGAGCTCCATAGATGCCGCGCGATCTCGCTTTTCATTCTTCTTTTAATGAAATCGATATCCTGCTTTACTTCAGCTTCATCCATTTCAACTCCCGCCTGTCGAACCTTCTCGAGTAAGTTATCAGCCGTGCTTTGTTCAATATCAAATTCTTTTCTAAAGATTTCAAAATTACGTCCAAGGTTTGGATGGTTTGTGGCGTAATCCGAACTGAACTGAAAAAGTATTTGGCTTTGAATCAACTTAATGGTAGAAGCAGTTAGATGCCTTGACTTGATTTTTATGTCCGGGGTAATTCCACCACCGCCAAAGACTGTTCTTCCGGAGCTGGTCGTGAAAACCGGTTTACTCAAGGTACTGTCAATATGAGAATTGGGATCAAAATCATCGTAGCCATCACGGATATAATCTAATAAGCCGTTTTCATAGGAACGCTGAATGAGCCTGCCGCTTGGTGAATAATACCGGGCGATGGTGACCCGAATCGCAGCTCCGTCTTTTAAAGAAATCTGGTGTTGAACCAAACCTTTGCCAAAACTCGTCTCACCGACAATTAAACCCCGGTCCCAATCTTGAATCGCACCGGCCACAATTTCAGAAGCACTGGCAGAGCCATGATTAATTAAGATAATCAAAGGCAATTTGGAATATGCTGACTCCAAAGTGGAATAATAATCCTCGTTTGAACTCGAAATGCGACCCCGCGTATAAACGATCCGTTTACCACTTTCTAAAAATTTATCGGCCATTTCAACTGCCTGATCCAGGTACCCGCCTGAATTTCCTCTTACATCCAAAATCAAACGCAGCATGCCTTGCGAGTTTAATTCTTCCAGGGCCTTCTCGAATTCGTCATTTGTAGTTTTGGCAAACCTGCCAACTCTGATATAGCCTGTTTCGGGTTCAATCATAAATGCCGTCGAAATGCTGTAAATTGGAATCTTGTCACGGGTGATAGTTAAATCAAAGGGTTCCTCATAAGCGTGTCGTTTTATTTGAACATTTACTCTGGTTCCTTTTTTACCTAACAATTTCTCCCGCACTTGATCTTCAGTAAATCCGTATGTTGAGGTGCCTTCAATTTCAACGATTTGATCTCCGGGGCGTAACCCTAACCGCTCCGAAGGAGAGCCCGCAATGGGTGAAACAACCGTAGGAACTTTATCGAGGACTATAAATTCAATTCCGATTCCTTCAAACTCTCCTTCGAACTGCTCCCGGACTTCTTGAACTTGCTCCTTCGGTAGATAGACCGTATGCGGATCCAACTTTTCAAGCATGCCGGTAATAGCCGAATCAACAAGCTCTTTGGAATCCACTTCCTCAAAATAGAGCTCATTTAGCACCCGAACAACCTCCATGAATCGCTGGATTTGCACTAAATTATTTGAACCGAGTGCGAATAAATCCAACCTCATTGCGACCGCGAACAAAAAGAGAACAACGACAATAAGAGCGACCGAGCTCTTTCTAAGCTTTTTCATAAGTACACCTTAAAAAAATTGTGTTGTGGTTTTTATAAGTATTAAAGTCTTGCATTTCTGTGCAAAAATAGCCCAATGACGCGAAGCGAATGACAATAACGTCATTAAGCCAATAGGTCATTGGCCTTCGGCGTCATTATCGAGAGCAGCAAAAGTAATCTCTTTAAATGACAGGCATCGTAATGACTAACACCAGAAAAATCTAACACCTGAACACTCTAACACCTGAACACTACTTTAATTTTGCACAAAATAGTTATAAAACGATGGCAAAAGAAAATCGATGCGTATCCCCAAAATTTGAGTCGAACGGTGTGAATCCATAATCTAAATGGTAGCGATTTATCTTTAACCCTAAGCCGCCCCCAAAAGCTTGCTGGGAAAGACCGGTTTGGTAACCAACCCGGACCGCCAGCCGATCTTTGAATTGCAGTTCGACGCCAAAACCTCCTCTAAAATCCGTTTCAATGACTTTTACTCCGTCTGCAGTTAATAAAACAGTACCGCTAATTTCATCTAAAGCAAGTAAATAAGAAACTCCCAGGCGGACTGTTTTCGGTAAATTGATAGACACTGCACGAAGTTTATTCATTGAGCCCAAATTTTGGGCAACGACGGCAAGTCTTAACGAATTAGAAAACGGTTGAAAAATCAACCCGAAGTCAAAAGCGTATCCGGCAGCGCTTTCGATAAATATTTTCTCATAAAGATATTTTACCGTTAAACCCGCTTTTAGAGATGAGTTGATCGAAGTAGCGTAAGAAAATCCTAATGCAATATCGTTGGCCTCAACAGTACCGATTGGCTCATCAGATGGGTTTATCCGACGTTCGATTCCGCCAACATTATTTGCATAAACGCTCAACCCAATGGTTCCACGAAAAGCCGGAAAGATAAAAGCCAAAAATTCATTTGTAATATCCTGCACCCATTCAGTATGAGTAAACGCTACCTGCGCTCTATGGGAGTAGGTTAACCCCGCTGGGTTCCAAAATGTAGCGGTAGCATCATCACTTACCGCGGAAAATGCTCCACCCAGTCCGCCTGCACGTGCGCCGACGCCAAGTTTAAGAAAAGCCAAACCAGTTGCACCGGCGTTACCCGTTTGAGCCAAACTGAAATTTGCAGAGAATAAAATAAAAAGCATAAGAATAGTTGTTTTTATTTTTTTCAGATCACAACTCCTAAGTTAAACACTTTAACACTCGAAAACACTTTTAAAACTGAAACACCCAGGTAAAAACATGCTCCTCCTCCGGCCGATTGCCGGGTGCGGAAAAGGCATAGTTTAGTTGGCCTGTCTTACCAAAAATTTCAAACTGATACCCGCCTCCCGCTGTCAAAGAACCGTCGTCCAATCCACCGCGTAAAACGATATTTTTCCTGACCTCACTCCGGATTCCGATGTGAAGCCGTTCATCAATTCGATCTTTAAATAGCCGGGATTTAAAGAACTGCTCAAAGTCAACGGCTAAAGTTACCCCCGTCATTCTCGGCACTTTAATAGCCACAGCCGTGCGTAGACTTTTAGGAACTTTGTCAATTGTCTCGGAGCCATTTTCGCTGTAAATATCTTGAGTATTCCATCTGTATTTGGCGTTGATGTCCTTCACAACGAAGCCCAAAGAGAGCCAGTCATTTGGGGTGATCAGGGCACCTAAATCAAATCCAACGCCGTTTGCCGAAACTGTTTCCCCCGAAATTCCAATGTTTGGAAAACGATTCAAAATCACTTTAACCGACAATCCGAAGGCTATTTTTTGAGTTGGCCTTAAACCAAATGAAAGCATAAAGGCATTTTCAGAATTGGATAAATCATCGGAATGGCGTCCATCGCTGTCGCGCCCGTCTATATTACTGACCCCGGCATGAATCCACGTTAGAGCCAAACCGCCGTTAATTGTTTGCTCACCGCCGGCTACTTTTGGGCGGATGGGAACGCCAAATCCTAAATAAGTAAATTGCCTGTCCAGAGACAAGACTCTGTACGACGCAACGACTTCCTTTTTGTCCAGAAAAGGCAGTCCGGCCGGATTGTAGTAACTTGCCTCAATTCCTCTGGCGAGTCCGCTGTAGGCATCTCCCATTGCTTTGGCGCGGGCGCCTACCCCCAAACGCAAAAATGACCCCGCGGCGCCCAATTGGGCCTGCAAAGAATTTGTGAGACCGATAATTAAAATAGCCGAAAAAATGAGGCTGTTTCTTACCAACTTCAAATATTGACTCAACTCTAAGCTCCCCGTTTAATTTAAGACGATCAATTTACCCCAATACGTCCCGTCACCGTCCAATTCAAGGCGATAAAAATAAACACCGTTTGCAACTTGAATGCCTTTGGAATTTAGGCCATCCCAAATCTCATAGAAATCGCCATTGGCCGGACGAGGCGTGTTCTCGGCTACTGTGGCCACGTGCCGCATGCCAAAATCGTAAATTTTTAAAGTCGCATTTGTTTCATTAATGGTGTTGTACTGAAAGCGAACGTTCCCCCCTCCATCAAACTGGTTGTGCACGCTCGGAGAAAATGGATTCGGATAGGCATAAGTTCTGATCCTCGTTGTTATTGTTAATACCGCTCCTGAGAATGGTATCTTAATTTCTCGATCAATATTATGAGGAGTAGGTTCAAAAGTTTGAAATACCTCCCAGGTCAAACCGTTGTTTGCCGTCTTGCCAATTCCATTTCCAGTACCAACCCAAAGTGTGGGACCGGGACTGATGGCAGCAGCAAAAGCTCTTTCGCTGAGAATTCGTCTGGTTCCGCTCGGATTGACAATACCGGGGAAAATCGCCCAGGTTTCTCCTTCGTCGACGGATACAAAAAGTCCTCGATCGGAACCGGCATAAATCACTGAGTCATCCACCGCAAAATTGTGAATGGTTTCGCCCGCCAATGCCGTGCGCCAGGTAAAACCAAAATCCTCGGTCCAGGAAACGCCCCTGAACTCCGTCTCATCATTGGATTCGACCGTGGTTTCCCGGGTGGCGGCCCAAATGATATCCTTATTCCCATATTTTTGATTTTTAAGGGCAACAACAAAATTGCCCGAAATGGGTTCCGCTTGATTTTGATGGCTGAAATTGGTCCAGGTAACCCCGCCGTCCGTCGAACGGTTGACGCCGCCGGCGGTGCCAACCCAAAGAACTCCATCAGGGGAAATTACCGAAAAAGCCCGATGATTCAGCCGGCCGACCACATCAAAAAGAAACGAGTCGGGCGTTACGATTTCCCAGGATTGACCCAGGTCGGTCGATTTCCTCAGTCCGCCGGCAAAGCTGGTAATCCAGACTTCATCATTTCTTAAAGCAATATCAAACGTAATGTTACTGACAGGAGTGGAGCCCGGTTGCGGCACAAAATTCCAGCCCAGACCATCGTCCATTGAATAGGCCAAACCGCCGCCCGTTTGCTGCTCGCCAACCACAGTTATTGAATCAAACCCGGTCGCGACCCAGATGATTTCATCAGAAACAGCCAGTGCTGAAACGCCGCCTTTGCCAATCCCCTGCTCGACTCCGAAAGACTCAAAACTCAAACCGTTATCCCGGGTCCTGCTTATTCCACCGCCGGTACCGAACCAAATGGTGTTATCGAGCACCACAATATCTGTAACAGAGTTGCTGGCAGGTCCAGGTTCTGACTGGGGAAAATCCAATCTGAAAAAATTGTTTTTCAAA
>JADFPY010000191.1 GCA_022562085.1 candidate division KSB1 bacterium
CTGTAGCAGAAGGCGGAAACTGCTCCCTGTCGAAAGAAAATGAGGTTGTTGAAAAATATGGCGTAACTGTTTTTGGCGTCGTAAATATTGCCAGAACGGTTCCGGTTCATGCCAGCCAAATGCATTCGAAAAATGTCACAAATTTGTTCAAACACCTTTTCAAGGATGGTAACAGCACCATCGATTTGAATGATGAGATAACGAGAGGCGCCTGTATTACTCACAACGGTGAGATTATAAACGAAATGGTTCGAACTGTTTTCAAAAAGGAGAGTTGAAATTCTATGACCGAAGTGCAGCTGATTTTTTCTATTTATGTTTTCGTATTAGCAATTTTTGTTGGCTTCGAAGTCATCACGAAAGTGCCGCCACTTTTGCATACCCCGTTGATGTCCGGTTCCAATGCGATTTCCGGAATCACCATTGTCGGGGCTTTGTTGAGCGCTGGCTCGGGCCAGACATCCATTGCAACCATCCTCGGTTTATTGGCAGTCATCTTTGCCGCAATCAACGTTGTCGGTGGATTTATGGTAACGGATCGAATGTTAGAAATGTTCAAAAAGGAGAAAGATAAGAAGTAAACGGAACCTATGCCGACTTTGACAAATCTAGCCTACCTGGCAGCGGCGGTGCTATTCATACTGGGACTGAAGAATCTAGGATCTCCCAAGACCGCGCGTCGTGGCAATTTACTTGCCATGTTGGCAATGCTTATTGCCATTGTTGTTACGTTACTTGACAAACAGATCGTTGACTTTACCTACATTCTTGTGGGATTGATTATCGGTTCAGCGATCGGCGGCTTTGCGCCCAAAAAGTGCAATTGACCGACATGCCGCAATTGGTGGCAATTTCCAACGGCCTTGGTGGGGGTGCTTCAGCCCTCGTTGCCGCTTCCGAATATTTTCGATTCACCGGTGAACCGCAAGCCTATGTCGTTGCGACCATTGTTTTGAGCGTACTGATTGGCACGGTTACTTTCAGCGGCAGCCTCATTGCATTTGCTAAATTGCAAGGCATCATGCGTGGTGCACCAATTGTTTTCACTCTACAACAAGCAGTAAATGCAGTTATCATTCTTGCAATTCTTGTTTTAGGAGTCATTTTTGTTCTCAACCCTTTATCCGTTAAGCTGTTGATCGCGGTTCTGGTGCTCTCGCTTTTGCTTGGCGTTCTTTCCGTCATTGCCATTGGCGGCGCGGATATGCCGGTGGTGATCTCCCTGCTCAACGCCTACTCAGGGATTGCGGCAGCCGGTCACGGTTGGGTTTTGAACAATAGTGTGCTGATCATTGCCGGTTCGCTGGTGGGCGCGGCCGGGTTTATTCTCACCGCTATCATGTCGAAAGCCATGAACCGCTCGCTCGCCAATATCATTTTTGCCGGGGTTGGCGCCGAGGTCGCCTCAGAGGAAGAGAGCGAAGATATTTACGCCGGCCGGGTTAAAGCTGCCTCACCTGAAGAAGTGGCGATGATGTTAGAAGGCGCCCGGCGGGTCGTCATCGCTCCGGGATACGGTATGGCGGTCGCCCACGCCCAGTATGCAATTCGAGACCTGGTAAACACGCTCGAATCGAAAGGAGTTGACGTCGAGTTTGCGATTCATCCGGTTGCCGGACGCATGCCGGGGCACATGAACGTGTTGCTGGCCGAGGCACACATTCCCTACGAAAAATTAAAGGATCTGGACACGATCAATCCCTCTTTCGAACAGACGGATGTGGTCCTGGTCGTGGGGGCCAACGACGTGGTAAATCCCCTGGCGCGAGAGGCCGACCCTTCGATTCCAATCGCCGGCATGCCGATTCTAAACGTGGACATGGCCCGTTCTGTGGTCGTCATCAAGCGCAGTCTCAGCCCGGGCTTTGCCGGGATTGCCAATCCCCTGTTTGCAGCCGATAATTCTTTGATGCTTTTCGGCGACGCCAAGCAGATGATTACTGAGCTTACGGCTGCTCTGAAGGAGATATGAAATCGCCACGCTTTGATGTTTCGAAGAGCGATGAGCGAAAAGCGTAGAGCGCAACAAAACAAAACTATATTCATGATAACGTGTTTTCGCTCCTCGCTCTTCCGGATCGTTGAGGTTTTGATAAATTTTCTATTTAATGTAAATTTTGACTGAGGAGTCAAGCTATGAAATATGTCAATCAGCTTTTGCAAGGAAAGGGGCAAGACGTCTGGTCAGTTGAGCCCGATACACCGGTTTTCCAGGCTCTCGAACTGATGGCGGAGAAGAATTGCGGGGCTGTGCTGGTGCTGAAAGACGACAAGTTAGTAGGTATTTTATCCGAACGGGATTACGCCAGGAAGGTTATCCTCAAAGGAAAATCATCTAAAAACATCCCGGTGAAATCAATCATGAGTTCCCGTGTAGTCTGCATCCGCACGGATCAGACTATCGATGATTGCATGGCGCTGATGACCGACAAACGAATCCGCCACCTGCCGGTCCTGGATGATGAGAAGCTGGTTGGAGTTATTTCGATTGGCGATGTGGTTAAGGCCGTCATCTCCGAACAGGAATTTGTTATTCATCAGCTTGAGAATTATATTACCGGGTCGCAGTGAAATCTGCCTATCTTAAGCAGCAGCTGAGTAAAACACCCCACTCTGGTTGGAAAAGGTAACACTGCAAAAATGCACACCAACTGTGTAAATGGTTCTACCTTTTAAGAAAATTTTGTAAGAATGCTTTACCTCGGCAATTGCTTTCAAAGAGGGTCCGCTGATTTTTATAACCGACTTCGATTTTAGTTTTTCCCAACAGCGGAAACGCATCCCTTCCGGAGAAATATCAATCATTTCAGCTTCCATGCCTTTTTGCGGCCAGGTGGTGAAGTAGTTTATCTTGCCGGATTTTTTTCGGCGTGCAATGGTGCGGCGGCAGCTTTGTTTTAACTCTTCTTCGCCAAAAGATTTAAGCGGGGAGCGACAGGTAGCACAGCGCTCGTTTGGATTGGCCTGACGGGCAAGCGGCCGTTTACAAAACGGACAAAAGAAAGTGATAAAAGGCATCCTCTGATCTGTTGACTCCTGGAAAGGCTTCTTGGTATATTTTTCATAAAGTTTTTTATCATAGGCAGACCGCCTGTTTCTGTCACTCAGGGTAGCATAAGCTTCGTTTAAAACTTTTGCATTCCAGTGATCTCCGCCGAGATCAGGGTGCACTTTTAATTCTTTCAGCAACGCGCGGTAACTGGCGCGGATCACTTCGAAAGGGGCATCCGGCTGAACCTGCAGCAGACGGTAATAGTTGCGACGATTTATCATAGAGATTTAAGTTAATGACTCTTTGATTATCGTCAGATTGTCTATCAAAGATGATACTTGGGAGTTAGTTTTTGGGAGAGGAGTTAAATATTCGCTAATCTCTTAATAACAACCAACGTACTGTCATCATCCCACTTACTGCGATTTCCAAATTCATAAACTTTGTCAAAGATTAGCTTCAGGATTTCTTCTGCATCTTTGGACTGATTCTCGATTACCACCTCCTTCAGCCGGTCAATTTCAAAAAGGTCTCCTTTGCTATTTTCCCGCTCAAATAAGCCGTCGCTGTAAAGTAGCAGGACTGAGTTTGGTTCAATGCGAGTGTAAGACCGGTGCAGGGAGATTTCAGGCAGGGCGCCCAGAATGAGACCGGTTGCTGGCAAATCAGTCACTTGTTTCCCCTGAACCAAGAACGGCGCCGGGTGGCCGGCATTGACGAAAATCATGTGGCCGTCTTTTTCGATCTCACAGTAGAATAGCGAAACAAAGCGTGAAGAGTAGGTACTGCGGTAAATGACTTGATTCAGTTTTTGCAGAGTATAAACCATCTTCATGTGTTTTTCCAGGCCCATTCTTAAACCGACAACAATGTCCCGTACCAGCAGCGCCGCCGGGATGCCGTGACCGCTGGCGTCCCCAAGACAAACACCGAGAAGCTCATCATCAAATTCAAAATAGTCGTACAAATCCCCGCCGACAATTTCGGTTGGCTGGGATCGCCCGGCAATCTGGTATCCGGGAAATTCGGGCAGGTGATTGGGCAGCAGGCTTTTCTGAATGAGCGCCGCTTGTTCTAATTCAGTTTCAATGGCATCGGAGTAAAGTCGCTGATTCAGGGCCGAACGGATGGCATTGAGGGAAAAAGTCACTTCTTCGCGAACCCAACCCTCTGTTAATTCAAAAACGGCAATCCAGCGCTGCTCCGTGCTTCTTATAAGGATAGCGGCCGGGATAGCATATGTGTCCTGTTTACTCATCTCCGGGGCAATACTCATCAGTCTTTCATCATAAATGAAACTTCCGTGTTTGAGCACTTTTTGCACAGCTTCGTCTTGCGATGATATTTTTTTTGCAACAGGGTTACGTTGTGTGCCAATTGCTTCTGTTAATTCAAAATTGTCGCCTTTATCTTCATACAATCGCAAACTGCCAATATGTAAGGTCTCTTGAAAATTTTTATGAATTTCATTCAATATTGAACGCAGGAAGTTTTTACCTCTCGCATCCTGCTCAATTTTCTTAAGCAGGTCATCGAAATTGCGGTAGAATAGTTTTGGTTCGATCATTCTTTATCTAATTTTGTTTAATTGAAATTAAGGCGCTAATATATAGATTCAATGGGAAATTTACAATAAAAATATGAATGGCTTGAAGAATTGGCAGGAGCAGTGAATTAGTAACTGACAAGTAATTTTCTGCCATACTCGATAAAAGCATTCGAGCACAAGCTTTTTGGCAAGAAATGAAAATTCAAATCCCAAAAAGCAAAGATTTCACGCAAAGGCGCAAAGGGATCGCAAAGAAAAACCTTTGCGTATTCTTTGCGTCTCTGCGACTTTGCGTGCGCTTTTATTTTTTTTGGTTCCGGTTTATCCGGATTAGGTTGCAGGGGTCAATGAACTTTCACCGGCTGCTGAGTGGCATTGATCATTTCTTAAGATGGAGTGTTACGATCAAAGGGCGATGATCTGAAGCCAAATGATTCCTGTGGTCGAAGCTACGGGCAGCAATTGATTTGCTAATTTCCTTAATCGAAAATGAGAGCAGGATATGGTCGATCTGTTGGCGGACCCCCTGAAATTCATAAGTCCAGCGGCTGTCGAGTTGAGCTCTATCCCAAAAATTCACCAGGCCTGTTTGGATGAGATCTTCGTGAATGTCCTCTAATCCTCTAATTCTATGGATGGCGGGTTGGCCTTTTTTATCATTCAAATCACCGGCAACAATCACCATCTCATTGTTTTTCAAATGAGGCAAATAATGCCGTCTGACAATCGAGGCCTGGGCGATCCGCTGTTGATCTTGTTCGTGGCCGCCCCGCTCTGAAGACAGATGTATCACATACAGCAAAAATTCCTTTCCATGTGCTGAAATCTTGACGCGCATGCCTTTACTAAGGCCGGTATCTTTTTCCGTTTCAGGATCGTCGGGCTCTTGCAGATAAATTTCTCTTCCCGGTATGCGGAGAACCGGATCGCTTAGCGGAAATTTCGATAACACCGCGACATGCTGACGTGTGGTAAAATCTCTTGTTCGACCGACGATCACATGAGGATAGTTAATTCCTAACTTATTGATTTCATCACGAAGCTCCAAAACATCTGTCGAGTCTCCAACTTCGGTAAGTGCGAGAACGTCCGCGTTAATTTCCCGAAGGACACCGGCAACCGCGCGTGCTGCTTCATTAAACCTGGCATCCCGGAAGCCTGGCGCATTCCATTGCTGCCGGTCAGCCGAAGAAGCCTGACCCATATTGAACGGAAGTCCGAATTTGAGATGAACTTTAGGCCGGGTTAAGAACTCACAATTGAAAGTACCGATGACTAAGCTATCATTCTGGCTGTAAACTGCCCCGGGTAAGCTGCAAAGTACAAAAAATAGTATAAAATACTTTGGTAATTTTTTCATCACTGAACCATCGATTATGATTTGTAATACTCTAAACTTTTGCACTTTTTTTGTAGGAAAGATGGCATTTTTTTCCCAGCGAGTTTTTTGAAACGTGAAATGTCAAACGTGAGACCTATCCTTGCTAGCCTGAAATTTCAAAATAGAAGAGGCGCGTTTCACGTCTTACATCTCACGTTTGCCAGGTTAACCTTCTTTTCGCACCATTTCCTCAAGCGCAATCCGAGGGCAAATATTTTCTTTGATATAATCTGTCAAGTTAGTCGCAGCGCTGCGGATTCTTTTTTCAATTTTTTCGTCTGTGCAGTTGCCATCGTCATCAAACACATTGTGTACTGCGGCGATAGAAACCGGACCGGGCAGCACAATTGCACCAATGTGGCTGCACACGCTGCGCAGGTGCTCAAGTGCTTTAATTGCGCCGATTGCCCCTGCTGCGACGCCAAGCAAAGCCACAGGTTTCCCCGAAAGTACAGACGGGAATCCCAGGTTTTCGATCACCAGTTTGATGACACTGCTGTAGCTGCCGTGGTATTCCGGTGTGGAAAGGACAACGCCGGTGGCATTACTGACTAATTCCTTGAGCGTTTGCAAATCCGAAGATGGGGAGCCGTTTGCACCTGGCAGCGGTAAGTTCATGGTGCTTGGATCGATTACTTGGACGTCGATGCCTTTCTTTTTGAACTCGTCTTCCACTAAACGCAGCGCCTTCAATGTGAAATTGCCGGGGCGGACACTTCCACAGATAGCGACTATTTTGATATCGTCAATACATTCTTCCGACATGGCTGACTCCGGATTATGGTGTTTACTTTGGAAAATTAATTTTTACAACAGTTTTTCCAAAAATTAAAGCAGCGCTCTGCAGAAACAACAGGAATGTAGAGCTTCAGCATTGTTCCGCGCTACCCTTCCCAAGCAGGAGCTTAGGAAGAGGTGAGGCGAAAAGTACACAAACCATTCGCCTTAGTGTATCAGAAAATAACTGTATCCAATGCTTTTAGCATTGCCCGCCTTCTGCCCTTGCCAAGCGAGCGGCAGCTTGGAAGGAGGTAATTTTACGCCGTGCCACTCAGCCGATCCCGGGTTATTTTTGCCACCAAACCCGCGAGAAATAACAGACCGACTAAGTTGGGAATAGCCATGAGCGCATTGCCGATGTTGCCGAGACTCCAGACAATATTCAGGTATTTAATGCTTTCACCGGCCAGCGGCGTCAAGATTGCGCCAAAGAAAAGAAAGACAATAAAAATATATCGATACGGCATAATGATTTTGTTACCGCCTAAGTATTCAACGCATTTTTCGCCGTAATACGACCATCCTAACAAGGTCGTATACCCGAAAACGAAAGATGAAAACGCGATAATCGCTCCGCCAATTCCGTACGGGAAAACTGAGTCGAAGGCAGTTTGGGTAACCAGAATGCTGGTGATATTATCCGGTGCGTCAAAACCTTGCCAGGCCTGGGTTTTAACGTAAGCCCCGGTGAGCACGATGGTCAGGGTGGTCATGGTATTTACAAAAATCGTATCGATAAACACGCCGGTCATGGCGATGAGACCGTTCTTGGTCGGGTCTTCAGAAGTTGAGGCGCCCTGGGCAATTGCCGCGGAACCTAACCCTGCCTCGTTGGAGAGCAGGCCGCGGCTGACTCCGCTCTGAATGGCAATGCCGACCGTCGCGCCAACCAAAGGCTGGATGCCAAAAGCCGATTGGAAGATAAGCACAAACGCCGCCGGAATATCTGAAAAGTTTACCGCAATAATAATCAAAGAAAAGAGCACGTAAAAGGCGATCATCGCCGGCACCACTTTCTCTGAAACCCGGCCGATTTTTTTGATACCGCCGATAATAACGAAGCCGACCAGGGCGGCAATCGAACCACCAATGACCAGGTAATACAGAGTCGGCGCTATATCTGCGGCCGTGCCGCCGTGAAGGGCCTGGTTTAACGTGTTGGCCAGTGCCGCAGTCATCGAGTTGGACTGGGCCATATTACCGGTGCCGATCAGACAGGCGATGGCGCCGCAAACGGCAAATGTTCCTCCCAGGAACTTTCCGAGCGACTTGTTTTTTAAGCCGTTTTTCACATAATACATGGGGCCGCCGGCCATGGTGCCATTGGGGGCAACCTCGCGAAATTTTACCCCCAAAAAACCCTCAGCGTATTTGGTGGCCATGCCAAAGATTGCGGCAATCCACATATAAACCGGCGCGCCCGGCCCGCCGATGGCAATTGCCACGGCAACGCCGGCAATGTTGCCATTTCCGACTGTGGCGGCTAACGCAGTCATGAGCGCTGCAAAAGGTGAAATGTCGCCGGTGCCTTTTACAGAGCGGGACTCTTTCGAAAACAGCAGCTTCATCGAGTGGATAAAGTGGGTGAATTGCAGTCCGCGTGTTTTAAAGGTTAAAAATACTCCCGTACCCAGCAGGAGTATGATCATCTCCTTGCCAAAGAGCGTGGTGTCGATGGTGGTCGCCCAATACAAAAACTTATCAAAAAATCCTTCTCCCATAGGTCGTTCCTTTCTGAATT
>JADFPY010000192.1 GCA_022562085.1 candidate division KSB1 bacterium
TGCTTTGACTACTGAGCCTTCGCCAGCAGCCATCATCGGATCTGTTCCATTTTTCATTTTCGGTTGAGTTGCGGTAGGCGGAGTCGTTCCATTTTTCATTTTCGGTTGAGTTGCAGTAGAAGGCGCTGTTTTCATCATTCCTGCTCCTTTTGAATAAACAAAAGAATCCTCGTGAATGACGGTCCCTGCAGAATTAACTACCTCAACAGTCCAGTCGCCAACCCACTCCGCAACAAGGTTCTTGCTTGAATATACCCGCCATCTTGGTCCACCGACATTAAATGAAATCTCAGCACGGGTTTCGCCGCTGTGAAGCCAGCGGTGTGTAACACGATTCCCGGACATGTTTCTAATGTCGGTGAAGAAGTAAATTTGCTTAATGTCGGTAGAAAATGAGTTCAGATCGTTTACTGGTTCGCGGTCGACGATTTCGGTGGTAAATACCGACTTAGCTACCGAACCAGACTCCTGTGCAGTAGCAGTTGCACCGATAATCAAAACAACTCCCAGTAGAGCATTTAAAAAAACGTTTGTTTTGTTCATAATACACTCCTTTTGTTTTTAACACGCGAACTTATGTAATTTTTAGAATAATGTCAAAACAAATGACTGTAACTTTTTGATGCGGATGCTTGTTAGCTGGATTTGCCCGCTGATTAAAGAAATCGGCTGATGAATATATAAACTTTATGATCTGTGAGATTCTTCAATCATAAGGCATGAAAAGAAAGGATAATCTATTTATGAATCTGGGCAGAAAAAATAAAGTTCCTGCCGGGCGCGTTAAACCCACTCAAGTGCTCCCGGTAATTCTGGTCTAAAATATTCATGACAGCCACTTTCAGATTAACTGCCTTTGTAACATTTGCACCGAGTTTTAAATTCAGAGTGTACCAACCGGGGGTGCCGCCTTCCGGAATGCGCAAGTCAGCTTGATCCTCGAACGACAGTCGTTTCTGTTCCATTGCAAAGCGTGAGTTTAATTCGGCCCAGTACTGATTCTGGCGCCAGCGGATACCCAGCAATCCGCCAAAGGGAGGAATGCTGTTAAGGGGCTCGTCGTTAGATGTGTTTTGGCCGTAAGTGTAGCTTAGATTTCCGCGGAGAGCCAAATGAGAGGTTATGAAGAATTCTGCGGTGAATGCTACCCCGGTCGTGTAAGCTTTTCCTGCATTCTCTTTGTGAAAAACGGCAAGCGTGTCGCCCTCTTCAATCACGAAAGGCAAACCGTTGAATTCTGCCGGCCGACGCACAAGTAAATCCGTGATTGAATTATAAAATCCGAATATATTTGCCCGCAGACGATTTGAAAAGATTTTAAATCCCCCGTCAATGCTAAGGGTTTTTTCCGGTTTAGTGGCAGCGTTTGGTACATCATAGAAACTGTTGCCTTTACCCGGCCCCAATTTGGAAACATCGTCTAAATTGGGCGTCCTGAATCCCTGCGCAATATTGGTTACGAAACTAAGTTCTTTGCTTATAGCAAATTGTGATCCGAGACTTCCGGTAAAGGCTGAGTTTGTTTGTTTAATCGTTCCGAAGTTCTGCAAACTGTTTGGATCATCTTCAAAAGGTGCTCTTAGTTTGGTCGAGCTAAACCGTCCGCCGAGAATTAATTTCCATTTTGGCAAAAGGTGAAAAGCATCTTGTGCAAATAACCCGAATGTCAGGAATGATGATCCATCCGGAAAAAGGGGGAGGCCGGCGTTTTCCCTACCGGTTGTCAGGTCCCGGCTGCTCGATTTTGTGGCTACCCAATCAAAGTAAAGTTCCGAACCGTAAACTAATTGATGATTGCTACCCAACAGTTTGTTGAAATGGATTTGCAAACCGCTGGTCAGAGTTCGAAATTGGTCAAGAGTTTCGTTTGTACTGCCAAACTTAATTCGCCGCCGCCGTTCAAATTGCCTGTGTAATGAACCTGTAGTGGTAAATTTGTTGAACCAAGGAGATGGGTTGCGGTTAACATATGTCAGGTAAAATAGGTCTCGTTCCTGTGGGTCAAATAGTCGCACTGAATCGCCAAGCGTTTCCACAACGTCGTATCGGGGCACTGAATTTTGCCGGTTAAACTGAGCGGCCAAAGTCAGTTCCTGAAAATCCGATAATTTAATCAGCGCTTTGGAACTCAGGTCATAAGAATCATAGCCGTTTGGAGACTGTTTTTTATTAAGTACACGGTTTGTTCTTGAGTCATTCTGCAGCCGGTTCATTAAAGTCGATCCGCCTTTGCTCCCTCTTGTAATATCTCCAAAAGATTTAAGCGAGCCTTTTAAAATCAACCCCCATTTTGAATTGGCCGTCATAATATTGAAGTTTGAGGTTTTTGTTTCATCAGCAGTTGAAATCGAAGCAGAAGCTGATCCGCCGAATGTGTGTCTGCCGTCCAGGGTGAGCCGCGGGCTTTTGGTGATGAGATTAATTGCGCCTCCGAGGGCGTCGCTGCCGTAAAGTACCGAAATCGGGCCGTGCACAATCTCAACCCGTTCGAGGGTACCGGAGTCTACCGTATTTAAATATTGGGTATTGCCGCCGCGGTAAGTCGAGTTGTTCAAGCGAATGCCATCGACGAGAAAGAGGAGTTTGTTCGCTTTCAGGCCGCGCATAATCGGCGAGCCGCCGCCTTGATTGGTTTTTTGGACGACTAAACCGGGTTCCTCCCGCAGAAGCTCGGGAGTTTGCCGGCTGTTTCTCTCCCTGATTTTTCTGGGATTGATTACGGAAACAAATTGCGGGACCTCGTGTGCAGATTCGGAATTTCGGGAGGCGGTTACCAGAACATCTCCAAGCTGGATGACGGTAGGTGTCATTTCGATGTTTAGTTTAAGTATTTGCTTTGAATTTGCAAGCACAACACTCTTCTTAACAGTTTCATAACCTATTAGCTGGAAAATGACTTTGTATTTTCCCGTAGGAAGATTGCTTATTTGAAATTTGCCGCTTTCGTCTGTAACATCTCCTCTGCTTGTCGGTTCGAGAATTACCTGAACATAGGCAAGTGGATTGTTTTGCTTGTCAAAAACCTGCCCGGTAAGAGTCGATTCCGCAACCAGCTCAGTCGCTGATAGCGAAAATGAAGAAAAAAATGTAACTAGAAGTAGATGCCAGGATGCTGTTCGTTTACGACACATTAAAATGGTTTAGACCTCCTAAGTTGAAACTGATTTATTTTAGACTTATCTTAAAAATATTAGTTCTATGTTGATTTGAGTGGGTAATTACAAAAAGAATAGCCACGGATTCACACAGATTTTCACAGATGAATGCATTTAGCCTGAAACAGGATTCTTAAAAAACAAAGGACAAAATAATAAAATCTGTTAAAAACCATCATTTGTCAAACCTGCTTTTGTCTATTCTTCTCTTCGATGAATTGATATTATCTCTAACCAAAATCATTTTGTCGTTCTGGCTTTTAAAAATCCGTGTTCCATCCGTGTGTATCCGTGGCTTGAACATTTCTTGCTTATCCACACAGATCGACATAGAGTCAATATTATCTCTGTGAAATTCTATGTTATTTAGGGTCTTCTTTGCCCTTTTGTGAAAAAAATAATGAGTTACTTACAACCAAAAGCTCAAACAGTTCCGTCCATACTTCCCGGGATTCGAATATCTTCGATCATTTTTTGGACTTCTTCCGGAGGAGCCGGCGTCATTTTTGAAACCAGCAGCGCAACCGAGGCATTAAGGAACATCCCGATAATGCCAATCCCTTCCGGTGAAATGCCAAACAGCCAGTTTTCACTGCTGTTGGCTTCTGGATTAATAAATTTGAAATAGATGATATATCCGGCCGTAAACAGGATTCCCGTTACCATTCCAGCGATGGCGCCTTCTTTATTCATTCTTTTATAAAAAATTCCAAGAATAATAATCGGGAAAAACGAGGAAGCAGCCAAACCAAAGGCGAACGCTACGACCTGTGCGACAAACCCGGGCGGATTAATGCCAAAATAACCAGCGATGATCACAGCCGTCCCCGCGGCCAGTCTGGCATAAAGCAGCTCCTGCCGTTCGACGATTTGTGGCATCAAGACTTTCTTTAGTAAATCATGCGAAATCGATGTTGAAATGACCAGAAGCAGCCCTGCAGCAGTAGACAAAGCCGCTGCTAAACCGCCTGCCGCAACCAAAGCAATCACCCAGTTCGGTAGTTTCGCGATTTCTGGATTCGCAAGTACAATAATATCGCGATCGACAGTGATTTCGTTTTGCTGAGATTCTTTTTGGCCGGCTGCGTCCCCAAAGTACTGCATAGTGCCGTCGGAGTTCTTGTCCACCCAGTCAACCAATCCTGTCTTCTGCCAGTTTTTAAACCACTGCGGGGCCTCGCTATACGGCGTGTTATGAATCGTGTTAATAAAGTTCGTGCGTGCAAAGGCCGCCACTGCGGGCGCGGTTGTATAAAGAATTGCAATAAACAGCAAAGCGTACCCTGCGGATAAACGGGCGTCTCTTACTTTGGGAACTGTAAAAAACCGGATGATAACATGTGGAAGTCCTGCAGTGCCAACCATCAGCGCTGCGGTGATGCAAAAGACATCCAGCGTCCCTTTGCTGCCTGAGGTATAAGCATGGAAGCCAAGATCCCGGTTGAGTTGATCCAGCTTGTCCAATAAATAAGTCCCGGAGCCGTCGCCTAAAGTACTGCCAAAACCAAACTGCGGAATCACGTTGCCGGTGAGCAGAATTGAGATAAAAATAGCAGGAACCATGTAGGCAAAAATCAGCACGCAGTACTGCGCAACTTGCGTGTAAGTAATGCCTTTCATACCGCCAATGACCGCATAAAAAAATACAATCGCCATACCAATGATAACCCCGACGGTAATATCGACTTCCAGAAAGCGGGAGAAGACCACGCCCACGCCGCGCATTTGTCCGGCGACGTAAGTAAATGAAATAAAGATGGCACAAACCACCGCGACAAGTCTCGCCGCTTGCGAATAGTAGCGTTCACCGACAAAATCCGGAACCGTGTATTTACCGAACTTGCGCAGATAAGGCGCTAAGAGCAGCGCCAGTAATACGTAGCCGCCGGTCCAACCCAACAGATAAACGCTGCCGTCGCGGCCCATGAAAGAAATAAGTCCTGCCATTGAAATGAATGAGGCTGCCGACATCCAGTCCGCTGCAGTCGCCATGCCATTCGCGAGTGGAGAGACATGCTTGCCAGCCACGTAAAAATCACTTGTAGATTTTGCTCTTGACCAAATTGCGATACCAATATAAAGTGCAAAAGATAAAAAAACCAGCGTGTAAGTCCATGCCTGAATTCCCATTATCGGTTCCCCTGTGTTTCGTCCACACCGAATTCTCTGTCAAGGCGGTTCATTAAAAAAACATAAACAAAGATCAGCACCACAAAAACATAGATAGAACCTTGTTGAGCAAACCAGAAGCCCAGCTTAAATCCTGCAAATCGAAATTGATCGAGCTGGTTTACGAGGAGAATGCTGAACCCGTAAGATACGGTAAACCAAATCGTTAGAAGAATGCTAACATATTTTAAATTTTTACGCCAATACTTCTGACTTTTTGAAATATCCATTTCTCCTTCCCTCCGAGTTTTACAAGACTGACTCTTTCTTTTATAGCGTCGAACCACAGAATTTACAGAATTTTGCGTTGCTGTCGTGTCCTTCAGCGCTGCATTGCGGACAGGATTGGGTTGAGATTGTTTTTTTTTCCTTAAAAGCCTGTGACATTTCCACGGTGACAATTCCGGTTGGCACTGCGAGCATCGCATATCCGCAGATCATGATAATAGCTGCCAGAGCTTGCCCGATTTCCGTTCTGGGTGCAATGTCACCGTAACCGACGGTTGTTAAGGTAACGATTGCCCAGTACATGCTGCGTGGAATACTGGTGAAGCCGTTTTCGGCGTCCTCGATGATGTACATTAAAGAGCCGAAAATTGTCACCAGCGTTAAAACCGCGAATAAAAAGACTGCGATCTTGCGGCCGCTTGCTCTGAGCGCTTTCAGGAGGAGATTAACCTCGCCCAAATATTGTACAAGCTTGAAAACACGAAAAATCCGCAGTACTCGCAGGATCCGAATGACCAATAGGAACTGACTGCCGGGCAAAAGCAAACTGACATAAGTCGGCAGAATCGCAAGTATGTCCACGATACCGTAGAAGCTGGTGGCATAGAGACGAGGTCGGCCTACGCAGTATAATCGCAAAAAATATTCAATTGTAAAAAGAAGAGTAAATCCCCACTCGAGAAGGAAAAGGATATCTCCGTATTCACTTCGAACGGCCTGAACGCTATCGAGCATGACCGCAATCACGCTTAAAAGGATGCTCGCAATCAACACAATATCGAAACATTTGCCTGAGGGAGTGTCCGCTTCAAAGATGATTTCGTGCAAACGCCGGCGCAATGTAAGGTTTTGATTTTCTGTGGTTGACATGGTTTTGTTTACAAAGAGGAATCTGCCAAGACTCGTGTAATGATTTTAATTTGGTTGACCCACATGTCACCCCTATGGTTTTGTGGTTTTCAAAATCCATTGACTATAAAAATTCCACCCCGACACTTCGGGGTTAATGAGGATCTGAAATCTGGCCTGTGCAATTACTACTAATATGAGAGTGCAGATGCCTGAACCCCGCCAGGGGTGAAATATTTATAGAAGTCAGCGTTCCCAAAAAATCGTTAAACGCCATCGGGGTGATATGTGATGTCCCAATTCGGTAAAGGCGATTAGGAATCAGCACACTAGCTCATTATGTTTTAGAGAATTAATTGTATTGCGACGGCGTCTTGCCTTCAGATTTCTCACGTCGCGGAGTTTATCCTGAGCTTGCCGAAGGGCTTGTTCAGAACGACCCGTCGTTTGAATCTATCGAAAGGTAAGGTAAAATATTGAGGAGATCAAGCCTGTAGAGCTAAGCAGTTGCTAAAAAGGCGAGTTCTTTCGCGATTCGGTCATGATCGCAAACATTTAATTCCAGCAGTCTGCGCAGGTGGGTCATGGTGTCAATATCCTGGGTGAGGAATTTAAGGCCAAGCTTCTCACCGTTCAGATGAGCTAATTCAGCTTTAAACTCAAGGTCCAAATCTTTAGCGGCCAGACTTATTATTAGATGACAAGTATTGCCAAGTCCCATGGGAATTTTGTCTTTGGGGTGGATTAAGGCGCCTTTTAATGAAAGATCGAGTAGCTCTGCCCGATAGGTATTGTCAAAGTAGACGACTTCAACTTCCGCTAAAAATTTTACACGTACAAATTTGCGTCTTTCTTCCATGATAGTCTGGAATTTCAAAAAAAGTTTAATATAAGATTAAATCGGGATGGAAGGGAAAAACTTTAGTTTGGTGTTCAAGCTTCAGCTTCCAAGAAAAACTGACCTTATTCAAGATGGTTAGCTTTTGATTCGTTTAAAAAGAGACGAACCTTTGAAGTGTTCAGGTGTTAGAAGTGTTAGAGTGTTAAAGACTTTTCCTGAGTTATTTTATTTTAGATACTTGAATCCTTTAACACTTTTAACACCCAAACACCTGAACACTTCTTTCCTCAATGCCACGCTTTTTGCAGAACGTGCACTACGAACCTAAGACCTCAAATAGGAAGCGCCATTCACATCCACAATGCAGCCGGTCAAAAACTCCGAACCTTCCGAGGCCAGAAACAGTGCAGTTCGTGCCACTTCCGCAGGTCTTGCTACTCTGCCAAGCGGACTTTGATTGCGAATTTCATCTCCCTGCGGGCCATCCAGAAAAGGCGCCACTCTCTCCGTGTCGACAAAACCCGGTGCGATCACAAAGAAGAAAATATTGTGAGCCGCCAGGGCTTTGGCGAGCGACTGGCTCATGGCATGAAGTCCGGCCTTGGTTGCGCCGTACGCCGGTGCATCCGGTTCGCCGCGAAATGCGCCGCGCGAGCCGATATTGACAATTTTGCCACCGCCGAACTGCATCATGTGTTTGGCGACACAAAAAGAGAGATTCGCCGGCCCCAGTAAATTGATCGCCACTGTCTTTTGCCACATCTCCTGCCACTCGTCGTAGTCAATGTCCAGAATAGGGTGGACCTCGAATATTCCGGCATTGTTTATCAACACATCGATTTTGCCCATGCCCTTGGCCACAGTTTCGATCAAATTAGGCAACTCCTCCGGGTTGGTGAGATCAGCCCGGACAAGCCTGTGTGTGTCACCTTTTAGAGACTCGAGGGTTCTTTGCGCGGCTCTTTCGTTGTTATTAAAGTGGACAACGACACTGGCCCCGGCCTCTGCAAATTCCTGCGCAATGGCCCGGCCGATGCCGCCGGAAGCGCCGGTAACCAGGACGGTTTTGTTTGAGAAGTTTGTCATAATATTAATTAAGGAGTTGTGCTTGTTCTTTTGTCTTAATAACTATAGGCTCACTTGCGCTCCCATTCGAAGACACAGACATTAAAAGCCAAACAAGCC
>JADFPY010000193.1 GCA_022562085.1 candidate division KSB1 bacterium
TCAACTCCTCAACATCGACCAGATTTTTAGACTGCAAATTATTGCTCTTCTTGCTTCTTTGGCTTATGGCTTTTCACCAAGAAGGGCAAGCTCAGCTCAAATGGTTCGAACATGAGAGCGAGCACTTTGTGGTGTACTATCTTGAGCCCCACGGTTATCTGGTGCCGCACATCGTCAATTCGGCTGAGACCGCCCTGGACCGTTTGTCGCGCCTTTTCCACTTTAGGCCCTCCGAAAAGATCGTGATTACGATCCATGACTTTAGCGATTATGGTTCGGCTGGGGCCACAGCGGTGCCCCACAACTCAATTCGTCTGGAAATTGAGCCTCTGGAGCCGGGATATGAGAACATCCCTTACAACGAGCGAATCCAGTGGCTCATTGCGCACGAGCTGGTGCATATCTTTGTCACGGATCAGGCTTCAAGGTTAGAGTCGTATTCGAGGTTTCTATTCTCAAAAGTACCCCCCGAAAAAGAACAGCCATTATCAATTTTCTACAGCCTGATAACCAGCGCAGGGCGTTATACGCCCCGCTGGCATCAGGAGGGGATTGCGGTTTTCATGGAAACCTGGCTGAGCGGAGGTTACGGCAGAGTTCTCGGCAATTTTGATGAAATGTATTTTCGCTCCCTGGTTCTCGAGGGTAAATCTTTTCCCGGCCCCATGCAGTTAGAAGCAAGCAATCTTTCAAATTCCTTCCTGCTCGAAACCCGGAGTTACTTATTTGGTGCCCGCTTTGCGGCGTTTCTGGCAGCGGCTTTTGGCGTGGATGCACTTTATGATTGGTACAACAGAACCGGCGACACTTTTTATCCCGGATTCGATGACAAAATCAGGTCAATGTTTGGCTTCGACCTCTCTACTATGTGGGAATATTTTGTCGCGGCTGAAAAACGCTTTCAAAGGGGAAATCTTCGCAGGTTGTCCGCCGCCCCTACCACGGCCATAAGGCGGCTCTGGCCTCCATTTGGGTGGGTCACACAGCCTCACTACGATGATCTCCTTGCAAAAATAATTGTTGGCATCCATCAACCTCATAAGCTGACCACTATTCAAGTCCTCGATTTCAGAGCCCATACCATTAGCAAAATCGGCACCCTTCCCACGCCCAGCATAATCCGGATAGCCTCCACAGCTTATAACAAGAAGTTAAAAACATTTTTTTTCACGACCAATAATAACCAGCTATACCGCGATATCTGGAGTCTGAATCTGGTTACAAAGAAAAAGAAGAAGCTGTTTGAAGATGCCAGGGTGGGTGCAATAACTGTTAGTTCCGCAAGCCACGAGCTTTGGGGCGTGCGCCATTCCGGAGGAAAGGCTGCGCTCGTTTATGCCGCTCATCCCTATTCGCGCTTGCAACCTGTGGTGGAATTTGAATTGGGGGACGTGATTCATGACCTGGCAATCAGTCCATCGGGCAGAATCTTAGCCGCCACCTTGCACCGCGCCGACGGCAGGCAGGCTATCATCCTTGCGAATGTTGCGACATTAAAAAGCCAGGGCAAATTTATTTACAAATCGATCAGTACTGACGGTTCACCGGAATTTCCCTCCTGGAGTCCGGATGAGCGCTATCTATATTGGAGCGCTTACACCAACGGTGTTTCCAACATTTACCGCTACGATGCCGAAACCAGGGAGACTGTGGCAATGAGTCACACTTTACGCGGTCTATTTCGACCTGTCTACATCAACGAGCGCTCCTTGTTTGCTTTTGAATTTAGTAGCGAGGGATTCATCCCGGTAATTATCCCCAATGAGCCGGCTGTTCGGTTGCCAGCAATCGCATACTTTGGACAGCTGGTGGTCGATCGCAATCCCGGGGTGACGGAAATCGATCTGGCATCACCGCAGCAAACAAACGGTACAAACTCAGCTTTGCCCAAGCTGCAGCGGTATTCGGGACTCGGGAGCTTGAAATTCCATTCTTTTTTTCCAACCATCAGCGGCTTTCAGGATCAAAAAGTGGTGGGCTTCTTTAGCCATCTGGCAGATCCGCTTTTTACACACGACCTGAGCCTGGAATTTGGGTTTTCGCCGTTTGATAGCAAGGCTGCCGAACCAAATTATCACCTCAGAGCAAAGTACGAATACAACAAGCGGTACAGTTTAACTGTTAAACACAACGCGTCAACGTTTTACGATCTGTTCAACGATCGTAAAGCCGGACTGATTGGTACGCAGCTGGGGATCGGCAACACACACTATTGGAAATTTGACAATCCACACAAGATCAAGCAAACAACCGAACTGACCTATTTCACCGGAATCAAAGCGATCAATGATAATGTTATCGCTGTTCTCAACTCGGATTTTTTTGTTTTTGAAAGCAGTTTGAATTCGCGCAGCGTCCGCCGTGCCATTGGTAGTGTTGACAGTGAATCCGGGTACGATTGGACTCTCACCGGGATGACTCTGGCCAGTCGTCTGGAAGACCCTCAGGTTGCATATGGTCTGCATTTTCAATGGACGCGATTCACCACCTGGGTGTGGCCGCATAACGTGTTTGTGTTAACGTTGGGTGGGGGCCTTTTGGTAAACCGTTATGATCTGGCGATTGGGAGGTTTTATTTCGGCGGATTTGGCAACCGTAAACTCGAGGACAAACCGGTGAAGCAATATCGAGAGTTGTTTCGTTTTTCGGGGATTCCAATCTACTCCCTCAGCACCGATCGTTTTGCCAAGGTGATGATTGAGCATGCTTTCCCTCCGGTGCGAGCAGGCAGGCCCAGGCTCTGGAAGCATTTTCTCAGTCATGCGTATGCCTCCTGGTTTGCACAGGCTCTGATTCTTGATGCAAAACCCGAGAACAAATGGCTGAGCCTGGGCGCTCAGGTCAATTTTGTTTTTAACCATTGGTTCAATCTGGAATCCACCCTCTCCTTTGGATTTGCTCGAGCTTTCAGCGCACGAAGAAAATCAAATGAATGGTTTTTTTCACTCAAACTGCTTCGGGATTGAAAGTAAGATCACCCCGGAAAGGCAGCATTGGCATTACTCTAATCAGTCCATGACTAAATTGCGTCTTATTTCTTGGGTTTCGGAAACCGCTACGCTAATTTTCGCTACCGTCCGTTTTGAGTATTCTGGAGTAAGATTATTCGAGAGCTAAATTAAAAATTTGTGATTAAGCCAGAATTCCCTTTCGAATAAAAATTCTCCAATTCAGACAAAACCTGATCATTACTTCCAGACACAGTTCTACATTTTGGCAGAGAATTTAAGAACACCCTGCCATATCTTTTTTGAATCACACGTTTATCCAAAATCAAAACTGCACCCCGGTCGGTTTTTCTGCGAATCAGGCGGCCGAATCCCTGTTTGAATTTGATTGCAGCTTGCGGAACCGTGTATTCCAGGAAAGCATTGCCGCCCCTCCGCTCGATGGCTTCGACCCGCGCTTCGACAATCGGTTCGGTCGGCACCCTGAAAGGCAGCTTGGTAATGATAACCATTTCCAGCGACTCGCCGTGTACATCGACCCCCTCCCAAAAACTGTCGGTGGCAAAAAGAACGGAAGTCTTATCATCTTTAAAACGCTCCAATAAACGGTGGCGGTTTTCCTGACCCTGTTTGTAAACATTAAAGCCAAGCGCTTCTATTCGCGGTTTGAGCACGTTGTACAATTTATACAGCAAACCGTACGACGTGAAAAGTACAAAAGCCCGCCCCTGTGAAATCTCCACCGACTTGAAAATGAGCTCAGTAATCTCATTCACGAAACTCGGGCTATTGGGCTCCGGGACGTCGGTGGGGATGGCTACCAGCGTTTGGGTTTCATAATCAAAAGGAGCAGCTAACTGACGCTCCAGAATTTTATCCGGTGCGACGGCATTCAACCCCAAACGATTTTTTAAATAATCGAACCTGCCCTCGACTGTTAGAGTCGCCGACGTCATCAGGATACTTTTGAATTTTTCATAAACGGTCTCTTTTAAAATAGGTGCGACATCCAGAGGGGAGGATTGCAGGCGCACGATTTGCGCGCTTTTGTAACCAATTTTGACTTCTACCCAGCGCACATGAGCCTCATCCTGCTCCAGGAGGATGTGCTCGATGTCGTTTGCGGCCAAATCCAATCTATCGAGCTGCGCCTGTAAATCGATGGTCAAAGAAAGAGTGGACAGCCCAATTTTCATTCGAATAGCTTCGAGCTTTCTCAATAGTTCGTTCAACCGGGCTGTGAACCTGTGAATTTCTTTGACCAGCGATTGTGCTAACTCAATTACATTTTCCTGCCATTCCGTCTGCTCAACAATGAACGGGGTCAAACGTAATTTTTTTTCACTAAACTTAGCATTTTGAGAATCAGATCCGGCAACTATTTCAAAGATTTTGTCCATGGCCGCCGCCAGAGAAACCTTTAACTTTTCGACTTCTGTAACACCTGATTCCTGCAAGCCTTCCTGGATTTTTAAAAAATCTTCGTGGGGCATGCGGCGGGCAACTTTCATTAACTTGCCGGAAAGATAAATAAGCAGCCCTTTTTCATCACTGCCTTTTTTCCGGTACAATTTTCCCAACATGCGCAAAAGACCGAGTGAGGTTACCCGCGTGCCGAAATAACTTGTGGCTACTTCCTCAACGTTGTGGGCTTCATCAAGGACGATTCGGTCGTAAGTAGGTAAAATGGCGTTCTCCGAGGCGCCCCTTGCCGCCCGCACCGCTAGATCGGAAAAGAGCAGATGGTGATTGGCCACCAGTACATCTGCGACGGCAGCTTTTCTGCGCGCTGAGTAAAAAAAACACTCGTTATAAAACGAGCATTGGGTCTTCAAAGATGTGTCACTCTCCGATTGAATTTTTTCCCAAACATCATAGCGCGGCACGATGTTGAGATCGGATTTGCTGCCGTCTTTTGTGGTTTTGGCCCAGTCGAGGATTGTTTTGAGCTCGGATTTATCTCCCTGCTCAGAAAACAAATCCAAATCCTGATCGGCTTCCATTAATTTACGTTTGCAGGCATAATTCGTCCTTCCTTTCACCAACACCGCTTTAAATTTCTGAGCAAACACCGACTGCAGAAACGGCAAATCTTTATTCACTAATTGTTCCTGCAAATTAATGGTGTTTGTAGAGATGACTATCCGCTCTCGATTGCCAACTGCGTAAGTAATGGCAGGTAAGAGGTAGGCCAGCGTTTTTCCAGTTCCGGTACCGGCTTCCACAATTGCAATTTTGTCTTCGTTGATGGCCTGACTTACAACTTTCATCATTTCAATTTGCTGTGGCCGGAATTCATAATTATCAAGTTTTTTGGAAATCGGGCCATCATTATCGAAAAGTTTTGCAAGGGCGTTGCTGTCAATCGGTCGAACTTTTTTCTCAGCAAACGGCTCAACCATTGCATAAACATCGGTCACCTCATTATTGACAATATAAAACCCGATGCCGTCATTGCCGAGAATAGAAGCGATGTGAGTGTCCGCGCTTGACGGCCGCAAAACGCCCCCGGGGTGGTTGTGGATGACAACATTCCCCTGCCTCGCGACTTGCAGCAATGCCGGAACCTCAAATTCATTGCCGCGGCAAAAGACCTCAACGCTGGTCACCTGCCTGACCCTGTTTAGGTGGCCGACAAAAAAGACCTCGTTACCGCCGGAGTCTTCGATTTGTCTTTGTGCAAGTTTAGCTGCTTCTTCTGAAAAATATTTCTTAAGCTTTGATGTCATATGAAAATAATAAGTTAATTCGGTGTTCAAGCTCAGCTTGGACACCAAATTCTTAAAACAACTCCAACTGTTTCGCTGGCTGCAACGGTTCGGCATTGTAGCCGAGTTGTCTTAAATAAAATGCGAATGCACGCGGACCGTGTGTTGTGTAAATTTTCTTGGGCTTAACCTGCCGGATGTATTCAAGCAGGCCGGCAAAATCGGCGTGGTCGCTGAGCGGTAAAACCTCATCCACACCGTAACGCTTCTTTGCTCCATTATGTATAGCCCAACCCGACAGAAAAACTGTCCGCTTCCGTGCTATATTTTTTAACATTCGGGTTTTAAGGGCGGTTCTGGGAGCAACTACTACCTTACCCTCCAGTTCATCTTTTTTATATCTGTCCCACTTTCCTAATTTGATGCCGAAGGCTTCGTAAGTTTTGGCTAAGCGGGCAATGGAACCGTGCACGCTCATCTCAAATCCGGCATCACCCAGGATTTTCATCGCCTCTTGCGACTTTCCGAGGACATACCCAATCACCACGGGTACGAAACCATCCTCAATGCTTTTTTCAACAAAAGAGATTAGCTGCTCCTCAATTTGCTTCCTTGATGGGAACTTATAAATTGGCTTTCCAAAAGTGCACTCCATAATCAAAATATCACTTTCCGGAATTATAATCGGTTCGGCCGCAGCACTCTCCCTCATGTTGAAGTCTCCGGAATAGAGTAGCCGCAATCCGTTTACTTCCACGAGCGTTTGTGCTGACCCCAGAATATGCCCGGCCGGGAAAAGGGTCACTTTACAGCCCTCGAACTCGCAGGGTTCTGCATATCCTAACTTCACCGATCCGGTTTTTCCAATCCTTTGATTTAAGAAGAAAAGCGTCTCCGGGGTAGCAACTACTTTTCCGTGTTTTTTTGCGTGATCGAGATGCGCATGGGAAACACAGCAGAATTCCACAGAACGATGAGCGTCGAGCCAAAGTTGTGAGCCGATTATTTTTATACCTTTATCGTAGTGAAATATCATGCTTGTTATTGATAGCTGTTTCACGAATATACAATGTTGTCGGAAGAAGTTCAAGGTGAAATAAAGGAGGGTAGAAATAAAGGAGGGTGGAGAGACCTCGATAGCTGAACGGCTGTTTCAGGTCCTGGAAAGTGGACGTAACTTTTGTCTTACTCAGTTAATTGAAATTTCCGGTTCATTCAATAACTCATAGATTTTTGCCCGCAAGTTCTCACCGCGTAGATCTTTGTAACGAATCACCCCTTGACGATCTAACAGGAAGTTTTTAGGGAGCGCCGAAACCTGGTAATCGCTAACAAGAGCCATGTCCCAACCCTGGCCATCTGATATTTGCGGCCAGAGGATCTCATACTTGCCAAGAAACTCTCGTAAATAATCTAAATCATAATCAAGGTTCATCCCGATGATCTCAAATCCGCGACCTTGATATTTATTGTAATTTTTTTTCAAATTATTTAGTTCATTTTCCCACGGCTTGCACCAGGTTGCCCAAAAATCTATTAAAACAACTCTGTTTTTAAAATTGGCTAAGTCGATCATATTGCCGTTGAGATCGGATGTTTGGAAATAAGGCGCCGAGAGACCTGGCTGCACCGCAGTTCTGGGTAAAATAACGGAAGCCGATTTTGTAAAAGTAATTTGGTCGCCGGAAGGTGAAATTTTTTTTACTTTGTAGCTGAGGCCATTAATGCTAAAAGAGGCTGTGAGATCAAAATATTCCGGGGAGTTTATGTCGCCATCCAAAGTTCCGTCTCGATCAATGTCGACAACGAATGCGCCCTTCTCCGGTTCGTCGAAAAGTCCATTTAGGTCGTCATCGAAGAGCCCAATTTTATAAGTTGAATCCCCCAGGGTAACGAACCCTTTACGATAACCACTACGAAAGGCCACAATGGAGTCATGCAGACGGTCTTTATAACGATAAAAAGTGATTGGATAGGGAACGGCTCTCTCGGGGCCGTCTTTATAATTCACGTCAACCAAAACTTCTTTAGTCCAGTAGGTACTTTTGTCATCATCCCAATCGTAGTCTTCGTCATCGGTTAAATCTTCGTTGTTGTTTCTATCGATAAACAGAAAACTCTCACCTTTGCCAGGAGATTCATCCAAGGCGATGGTAATCAAAGAGTCGGAGCCGTTGCCAATGACCAGCGCACCAAACTTTGGATCCGGAAATGTGAATTCAGGCAATTTAATATTTGATTCAAGGGGCTGCTCCTGCAATCTTATGCGTTTCGGATTATAATAATTGACAATCGACATGGCGTCAGATTCCATCGCCAATTGTGCTTTATATTCTTTTGGTCTTGATAGGGCAAACCAGAGGATTAAAGTTAGAACCACTACTGAAACGGCAGTTAGGGGAAGGTATTTTTTTAGGATGTCTTTAGGTATTTTTGTCATTTGAAAACAATCTCAATATTGAGACCTTTTGACTATAAATGTGAGTGTAGTAGATTGAATGAGATTTTGCATGAAGAGAATATAGCGAATTTTAATTTAAACGTCAATTGTACAAAAAACCAAGTGAAGCTTAGCACAAATCAGCAGAAAGGAAGTTGGAGAAGTAATAGCAAAATTTACTAATTTCACTGGATTCTTTCAAACTTTTTAATAACATCCTCGATATCGAACTTTTCACTTTTCACAACATAAAATTGCTGCTCAAGCCTTTCTAGAAATGAATAAAGAATATTAAAGAGTGGTTAAAGGCTTAAA
>JADFPY010000194.1 GCA_022562085.1 candidate division KSB1 bacterium
CCGTTGTCGAGCCACCACTGTAGAATCCGCCAACTACACCTTTGTCGACAATCCATAACCGCACGCCCCCCATGGTTCCACCGAAGCTATCAAAGCTGAACATATTGTTGGTAATATAGACCGCTTCCTCATCCACTTCAAAGCCAGGGTAGTCTGCCCAATGCGGGACAATGCCGGTTGCAGGCCCTAAATCGATATCTATTTTCGAATCAATGGCATGGAAATACCAATCTGCTGAGGTGAGGGTTGCTGGGGCGGCGGTTTTCGAAACGGCCAGCAGGATGCGGGATTCGTCCACGGCACCCAATGAATCCGTCGCGTCTGTTTGTTCGAGATCCACTACCACAAAGCGGTCCTCGAACTGGTCGTAAATCACCTTGGGATCGAAGGTGAATGTTTCTAAAGTTGTGGGCAACCCTCCCAACGGCGAAAAGAAATCCTTAAGGCCCTGAAAGGGCACAAGTGGCATTCCAGTCTTATCGCGCATCTCGATCATTGTATTCACGACTGCAACCAGACGATCCGTGCCAGCCGCGGCCATGGGATCCGACGGAATAAAAACAAACCCGCCATTTACAGTGGGGTTGTCGGCGAAACCAAAGCCCTCAAAGGCAATACCAATTGTCGCCGGCAAACTAGGCAGCATTATTGCCTGGTCGGAACGTGGAGCACCGACAACAGCCGAGTTGAATTGACGCGACGTCTTGTATGATCCGCCTGAACGTGCCGGACCTTTTTCATCAATTGTGTAGCCCTTATGAGCAGTCTTCTTAGATTGCCCATAAAGGTTTGGTGTAATCTCTAAGAAGAGATGCACCACTGGAACAGCAATGCTGATGGTAAGAATTTGGCAAAGCCACCGAATTAGCTGGCTCGAATCGTTTATTTTCCTTCTCCCTGCTTTCATATCCTTCTAATGAATAGCTATAATTTGTGATTTGGCTGACAAGAACAAAAGCCAGAGATTCCTTCACACGGTGGTGTTCCTCACCACCTCCATCAGGTTAAACCCTTACGCAGCAAACATCACTCAAATACTTCCTGACTTTAAGATTACGATATAACACGTCAGGCTGACCGGTTTCCGGCCAGCTCAGCATTACAAACTACCACAGAATTTAGAGGCCGGAAATCCGGTCCTGCCTTTGGTTATACCGCGTCCTCATTCTTGAACGGGTTTCCGCCTTTGAGTAGGCTTTGACGGACTTGGCAATATTGCTCGTATTCAGATCATAGTTGATTTCAGGCGAGGCCCAATCAAGCACAGTATCGGCAACTCTTGCACCTTCGTCGGTGTCACCGCCCCATTCGAAGTGGTCAGATGCAACAAGGCAGAACCCAATTGCTTGAAGACTCTCTGCGGATAGCTTTTCAGATAGAACGTCATCGCACAGCTTTACTAAGTGGTCAGGAATCACCAAGAAATTTTCCGACATGTTTTCGATAGGATGCCGAACGACGGATTCTTTACGAACCATCGATCCACCCGGGTCGGAAGAAAGTTTGGCAGCATCGCACTTCCCAAGAAAGTAATCTCTAAGTATTGCCTCTTCATCAATCGGTTTCTCTAAGAGGTATAACGGCCAGGACGATTTGGACCGCGGAGCGGGCTCAAATCCGCCGTTTGGTTATGTCGCTCAACCACAGAGTCTAATATCAATTTGGTATTAGCGAAACGACCGTAGCTTTAGAAGCTCTAACTAAATCTGAAGGAGAAATAATAATTTCGTGCCCCCACTTACCAGTACCGACCCCTAACTCTTTTTCGTCCAAAAGGCTTGCTTCGAGAAAAGTGCGAAATTGCGGCGGTTGCCAATGAAAGGGAGGAATCGAACCGATTTCGTATCCTGTAACCCCTTTAACCGTTTCCGCTGAAGCCATCTTAATATTTCGAGATCCAATTGCTTTCTTAAGCTTTCCCGATTTTGCGGATTGGTCACCACCAAGCATAATTAAGACTCGTTCACCCCGGTCTGACTCAAAAATCAACGTCTTGACCATCTGTCGCTCACGAAAGCCTAGCGCTTGAGCTACGGGCGCCGCACCTTTGGCGGTTGATTCCGGAAATTCAAGTGTTCGGTAGGGGATTTCTTTATTATCAAGATATTCATGCGAGGGTAATATCATTATTGGATTCTCCCAGAATCTATAACAACGGCATTTGCCGCAAAGCGACATAACGTGACGCTCACTGGGCGCTGCCAGACGACCTCTTACAATGCTATCTAGCAGAATATCCCAATGAACAAAGTAGCCCTGTAAAGGATTTGTAGGCTGGCAGTGTCCAGTGCAGCCGATCGTTATGTTTGTTACCCCTGAAATGAGCTCATGAAACTCAGACTTACTCTAAACCTTCGGCCCTCTTCTATTAGATTTTCTCGTCGACTGAACGATACTTATGCCTAAGAATCCTCAGTTTCTTTACTATCCTGAGGAGTAATATCCAATACCTTCATCACTTCCTCCCCCAATTTTCGATTGTCTTGTCCCTCCTTCTATGTACGTAGAACAAGACGGTGAACAGTATTAGGCTAACTAACAGTCCAAATGCACCATCGACATTACCATCATACCAAATACGTGAGAAGCCTACTCCTAAACCGAGCATAGCAACAGCGGAAAGTCGCCAGAACAACAGGAACCCGTACTTGACTTCCAGTTCCTTCACGATCAGGCCATTAGAATTCTTATTGAGTATCTCCATATATTCAGTCCGCTGTATTGTACCCTCCCGAGGTATGAATAGCCACTGTAAGAAGCGATTTACTAGAAGTCCTAGCGGGTAAGAAATGGCCAAAATAACCGCAATAACGTAGGGTAATAGGTGTTTGTGAGAGTCATTGCTGATCCACTCCGCAATCTGTCTCAGTCTATAAGCACCGATGAACAAGATAGTCAAGCCAAGGAGGCCCACGAATGTTGGCAAAGCAATAAAAGGAAAAAGTCGGATGCCAGAAGTTTGCATCTTATTCGCCTTGTCTGATTAAACAAATCGTCCGCACTTTCATTGGCTTCTGCCAAGTGTATGAAGTGAACAATTTGTTAATTGCCTGATATTTATACACAATATTACAACATAACTTATAATTGAATAGAACATTCTTTGGATTTTATGTGCCTACATGCAGGAACAAATTCCATATAGGAACAAAATTCAAATATTCCTATATATAGGCAACTGAGTTTCCTACATATAGGCATTTTTGTTCTGATGCTTTATTCCTACATGTAGCCATTTGTTTTCCGGATTGACCCTAACGTTCTTCAAAACCTTAAGAAGTTAAATTCTTATTCGAAGTTTGCGTTCATTTTTTTTGAACCCAACATCTTTATTCTCTAAAGCTACTTCCAGTAAAAGTTTTGATTTGCGCTGGGTTCGGGAGCACTAACCCAACCTCATGGCTAATTGGACAATATCCTCACCTCGACATTTGCGAGAATCACTTCAGACACTTTGGTAAGCTGCCCACGCTCAAAACGTTGGTCGTAATCTACGGTCGAGGTGTCGGATTCAGGACCTTTGTAGTTGTGATAATCCGCGAACAGAATTCCGTTGATTCGTCGTTGGTTAAATGCTGCCCGGAAACGGGTACCGCCTCCGTCACGATGATAGCGATATGCCAGATAATCCATGGTGTGTTTATCCTGGTGAAACCAGTAGGTGAAGACATCCGAATAGTCTTTGCCGCCGCCTTCCTTGCGAAAGCTCACTTCGATCTTGTGGTAAGGCTCTCCTTTGACCGTGCCTTTACCAATATAGCGTTTTTGCACCGCGAGGTCATTTAGAAAATGAGGCAGAAGGGCAAAGTAGACCACAGAGTTCACTGTTTCCGAGAAGCGGCTTTGCTCGTGCTCTGAAAGCCCCACGGATTCTCCATTAATTTCCCGATAGAATCCCTCGTTGCTTAAGTTATCAGAAATGGTACCGGCAGTATCTTCAAAAGTATGCTTGTACGTAAACAAACCGCCGTTGCGCTCGACCGAAAAATAGCGGCCACGAAACTCGAACTCGATAATTGAAGATTCATATCGATGACCTCCATGAGCGATGATGGCAGCGTCAGTGATTGACTTAGCATCCGGTTGATTTGAGCAACTAAAAAACATTGCACCGGTGACAATGGATAGGATGCAGTACCTAAAGTGACCCTTATTTAACATCACTTCTCCTTTCTCACGAATTTGTTTCACGGGACTTTTGCCGACCGACTTCCAATGGAATGCCGGTAGAAAGATGCTCAGAATGGTGCCAAAAAAAGTGAGCTCAAAATGTTCACAGCTTCAAAGGGTTAAGTTGCAGGCCATTTCACACTTATTCAGGTTGCAAGTTAGAAACGTCTTCCCCTGAAGACATGGACTCTTTTCTTGTCGACTTAGTTCGTACCTTCAATTTTGGCTAAGGCGTTTTGGATCCGTTCTTTCTGGTCGTCGGGAGCCTTACTGAGAGCTTTCTTGTAATTTTTCATCGCTGCCTTGCGGTCCCCTTTTTTCTCGTATGCTTCGGCAAGACTGTCATAAACTCTCCACTCTTTCGGATGGCGTTTCACGTTCAGCTTGAACATCGCGATGGCCTTATCCGTTTTGTCTTCACCGAGGAGCTGACGGCTATACCGGTTGAGCTGAGCCTGGTTGGCCATCTCTACAGCCTGGTTCATAGTGTCTTCCGATTCCTTGGGCTTGTCAGCTTTTGCCAGCAGCTGAGATTTTACTTGTAAATTGTTGAAGTTCTTTTCCCGCTTAACCGATTCATCGATCCAGCCCATCGCCTCTTCATCGATGATATCGTTTCGCAAGCAATATCTGGCTGCATCATGCCAGCCACGCCAGCTAAAAGCCGGCAGGGTTCTCAGTTCATTGCGAATACTTCCGAGAACAATTTCGTGGAGGTCGACCTCAATCTTAAAGGGCACTTTGAGCTCTTCCCATCGCAGGTATGCCACCGCAGAATTATCCGTCAGGTCTTCAAAACCGTAGTTCAGCCACTCGGTGTGCTCAACTTTTTGTGGAGTGACAGTGATGCGGACAGCATCTTCTTCTGGTTTGTAGAAAAAGCTCCCCCAGGAAGTGTGATTCTTACTGAAGGAGATTGTCCATTCTCCTTCGGTCGGGTTCATATGCACGCCGTAAGTGCCTGCGGGAACCTGCTGATTTTCGATAGTCACATCATGGGTAAAAGTAATGGTGGTGTTGTCATTCGCGCCGGCCCGCCACGGAATCCGGCCGTTGTAAGGAACCAGTTTCCCCCAGATTACCCGATCTTTAACTCCGGGCCGATGGTAGTCGATGGTGATATCGGTTATGCCAATCCTCTGAGTGACAGAGGCTGCGGGGCTTACTCTGGGCAGGTTTCTTAACTGAGCCTGGCCAGATGTGGCGTGAAAAGACACCATAGCGAAACTGGCCAGAAAAAATAGTGCAGTTGAACATTTCATGATACTTCTCATGATTACCCTCCTGGAGTTTGTTTGGGTTTAATTAAAAAAAGGATTATCCTTATTACGACAATTTACGAGATTTGTTATCTCTTCAAAAGTTCCACAAATCACCTAAAACCAGTCTGCGGGTTGGGTTCAGGAGGACGAACCTGCATGACTATTTTTTATACGCTAATTTGTAATTTTTTTATTGAGAAAATAGATTTTTTTTAATATTCAAAAGTTTCGTAATGCGCAACATTATCTTCGAACTTCAGGAGGTACTTTTCATCTTCCGGATAATATCTTGCTTTTTCAAAATCTGCTCCGGCAAACTTTTTTATACTTTCATAAGAATCCCATTCTGTAATTGTCAAGCTTGCTCCCGTTTCAAAGCCACGGTGCGGTTTGGTCCGAGATTGGAAAATGGCATCGCCATTTGCGTATCCTTGTTTTTTTCGGGCAGGAGATTATCTTATTTGCAAAATGTAAAATTACTAACAATTAGTCAAGAAAAATATTCTCGGCCAGAAAAACGGGAAAGCATGCTTTTACCTGACAAAAAGAATTTGTAAGCCGGCAAAATGAAAATACCAGGGTAACAAACGGCAATCCAAGGGGACAACATGGCTTTTTCCTGTTAGATTAGGATTTTGTCGGGGTGCAGTTTTTGGTAGCGACTGTCTGAAATGTCAAGCAAAAAGAAAGCTTGTTTTTTTAATGAAACTTAATCCTGTGCGGCTGTAGTTCTCCGGGCGACAGGACGATATTATTTCAAGTTCTTTTTTGTAAGTCAGTCCTACAAAATTACCTCAAAGACATAATTTAACAAGGAGAAAGAATATGACACATTTTTACAGGCTTATGGGAACTCTGCTCATCGTTGGCAGCATCTGGCTTCTGCCTTTGGATCCTGCTTTTGCACAGTTCACGCTGGTATCCTCAACGCCCGCGGATGGTGCCGTCAACGTGGCAAGTCCTGCTACGTTTCAGTTCACCTTCAGTTCCGCTTTGGATACCACAGCACGATTTGAAGAACCGGATGATTTTTTTCTGGCCATCGAAATTTTCCCGGAAGATTCGGCGGAAACTGACCCCGATATTAGCCTGAGTTCAGATATGAGAACCGTGACGGTATCGGGTGTCGAATTACCAGCAGATACACGATTTACAGTACTGCTCACCGGCGCGAGGAGTCAGGGCGGTGAAGCACTCGATAGACCCTATGTGATGAACTTTACCACTGGCAGTTCCTTGCCATCCGGCACTGTGTCCGGAACTGTATCCTTCCAGGGCAATCCGGCCAACGGGGCTCTGGTGGCTCTTTTTGAGGAGTTGTTCGAGGATGACCTAATGCATGTGGGTGTGGTAACATCCTCATCCTTCACCATAAATTATGTACCTGACGGCACCTATTATCCAATCTCGGTCATGGATACCAATGGCAATGGCGAGGTCGACCCTTCAGATGGAGATGCCATGGGATTCTATGACCAAAATGCTGATGGGGTACCGGATTCGGTTGTCGTTTCTGGCGGCAATGCGCTTTCCGGAATTAGTATTGACCTGGTAGAACCCGTGCTGCAAACCGCCAGAAGTCGATTCACTGATGTTGAAAGTGAGGCACAGTCCTGGGCTGCCGATGCTGAATTGGTCGGGATCCGCTCTGAAGAAATAAGCACAGGCGGCCAGTCTTACGGCTGGTCCTATGTTTACTTTTCCCCCTCTCTGAACGAATATAATGAATTCTTTATTTTTGCGGATTTGGTGATCTCGGAAGGTTTTGATGATGACCATGAGCCTGACGTCACACCGCTTCCCGAGACCTGGGTAGACAGCGATGCTGCTATGCTCGTTGCTGACACCAACGGAGGCAGCGATTTCAGGGCCGCCTATGGTGATGCGGAGGTTGATGCCTCTCTGGAATATTTTCATTTGTATTATGAGGATGACTCATCCTCCGGGACCGCGCAACTTAATAAGTCTTTTCTAGCAAAGAGGTCCGCCAATCGTAGAAAATTGGATTTTTCAAGTAAAACAATCGGCGATCTGGCCGTCTGGAATTTTTACTACTGGTCGGATGATGCAGAAAAATGGCATCACATTGAAATTAATGCAGAAACCGGTGCACTGCTGGCCTCAGAAGCGAGCACCAACCTGGATGCAGCCAAGCAGTCTGCGCAAAGCTGGGCGTCCGATGCGGTTCTAGTAAAAATAGGCAGTGAAAGAGAGGTGACTCCGAACGGCTTGAGTACTGCATGGGGATTCATCTATCATTCCGTCGCACTGGATTCTGTCTTGAAATTTATCGTGGTCTCAGGAGCTGTCCTGGACACGGGGGCCGTCGATTATGGTGTCCCCTCATTAGATGCGTTACCGGAAAATTTTTGCAGCAGTACAGATGCGGTGGCTATTGCCCAGCAAGCGAGTGAGAATTTCAGGGCACAATACCCGGATGCTTATATCAATGCCGAGTTGTCCAGAGGCATATCGGAAGATCCGGAAAAGGCAGTCTGGCGCATTGGTTACTATACCAATGAGCAAAACTTTGAAATTTTCATAGAGTCAACAACGTGCGCCCTTCTTACCGGTATAGAAAATAAGCCTGGGATCGTCGAAAAATTTACATTGCAGCAAAATTATCCCAACCCGTTCAATCCGACAACAGAGATTACCTATCATTTGCCCGCAACAACTCAAGTGGAGCTGACGATCTTCAATTTGTTGGGCCAGAAGATCAGAACCATAGTTAATGAAATTCAAGCGGCAGGTTCGTATCGCCTGAGCTGGAATGCCACGGATGAAAATGGGAAGCAGGTACCGAGTGGTGTCTACATTTACCTTTTGAAAAGCGGCGAATTCAAACAAAGCAGGAAAATGTTGCTCGTGAGGTAATGAGCACGATTTTAGAATCCCTCCCCCGTGGCCTCGGGGAGGGAGTTATTATAAG